>JAILFQ010000221.1 GCA_024697505.1 Lachnospiraceae bacterium | reverse complement strand
AGTTCTATTAAAAAAGCCGCCTTAAAAAGTCTTTTTGTAAACTGAGCAAGGCCGGTCATGGTATTTACATTGTATGCATTTTGAACAAGGATTTTTTCGGAAAGGGAAAGCCTTTTACCGAAAGCAAGTATAAGGCCTGCGGTAAAAGTTATAACTCCAAGCCCTCCCACCTGTATAAGGATTAATATAATAATCTGTCCGAAAACCGTAAAAGTTGTTCCCACATTTAAAGTAGAAAGACCGGTAACACAAACGCTGGACGTAGCAAGAAAAAGGGCGTCCACAAATGATACATCCCCATTATTGGAAAAGTCCGCATAAAGCAGAATACTCCCGACAACAATACTGAGAAGAAAGCCCAACATTATTATTCTTGTGGGAGTAAAGATTTTAGTTTTTCTTATACCTGTTTTTTTCATTCTCTTAATTGTCCGGCACATGCAAAAAGCACGTGCCGGATCACCTTTTTTTATACTTTTCTGTCTCTCACCTGAGAGTCATAATGTTTGTTTAAAAGCGGTCTTACAACATAATAAATGAGTTTGTTTTCCGTATTCGTAATATATACCACAAAAGTGGCAATAAATGCAACACCGCAGGCAACCAAAAGCTTAGGAAGAAGCTTTAAAAGGCAGCCGAAAAAACCTTTTAAAATCTTATTCAGACAGCTGAAAAAACCTTTTATAATCTTTCCTCTTATGCTTTTTATTAAACTCTTCTTTTTCTTATTTTTTCTATTCTTCATGCTTTCCCCCTTAGTATGCAAGAGAATCGTCAAACTCAACAAGAGTTGGATCCAGCGGCTTTTCCCCAAGCACAATGGACATATAGTCGTTTACGCACTTTCTCATATCCTGTCTGGAAACCGTACGGGAGTCCTCAAGGTCATGCTCAATAAAGATAAAGTGGAAACCAAGTTCTCTTGCCTGTTCTTCCATAATTGCATGTACTCCGTTCATTCCCTTGCAGGCAACATTATCATTAAAAAGAACCATGTCGCAGTTAAAGCGTTTTGCGTAATCCCAAACGGCATTAACATTGTCGAAGCCGCCAACGGCGTGGTGTCTCATTGTAGCCTTTTCCGAGAAAAGAGCCAGGTCTTTTATTGCCTCTTCCGGGTCTTCGGTGTTTATCATATTGTGGCCCATTGTGGAGTCCATGTTAAGCACAATATTTATACCCCAGCAGTTTTGCACCCAGGTAGGAAAATCTGTGTAATAAACGGCTGAAGGTCCCCAAAGGAAAGCCCTGTGTCTTGTCTTTCCGCCGAAAGGCTTGTACTTTCTTTCGTAGCAGTCGTACATTCTCTTAATAACTTTACGGTCGTTCTTTGTAAAGTAAGGGTCGGAACCGTTTGCGGAAGCCCATGCGTAAAGTCTGTACAAAGACTCGCTTATACCGGAAAGCGGGGAGTATTCCGTTTTAAAAAGATCCCATTTTTCAAGCTCTATCTTATTCTGCTCATTAATTTCTTTTGCATATTTAAAAAGCTCTTTCCAGTCGTACTTAACTCCGTACTCGTCTTCAATAAACTTTATAACATCTTTAAGTACCTGTACGGAATATGGATGTGCCCCCGGCTCGTTGTGCTGCATTGCAAGAGTAACCGGGAAATCCGGAAGGTTTACTCTTCTTCTTTGGAACATGGAGGTTGCCTCGCTGGCATTACAAGGCATATTTGTTGTTACAAAAGCCTTTCCGAACTTAGGGAAAGCGTCGTCTATTGCAACTCCCGTTTCTGCGGCACATCTTGAGCAAACGTCCGCAGCAAGCCCGTAAGACTCTGCAACGTCTATATAATAAGGCTCAATATGCTGGTCTATATCGCAAATTATAAACTCCGGAAGAGTCTGGAGAGGTATTGGTGTAAGCTCCTTAAAGCCCTTCATAAACAGTGCGGGAAGCACCTCGTCATAAGGAATGATGGTGTCCGAAAGAGGGCCGCCGCCAAAGCGCTCATCATTATTCATTACCTTGGCAATTACGCCTGTAAGGTTTTGAACGATGGCATGCATATTCATGTGGGCAATTCTCAGTTCTTCGCCTCTGTAACCCTCAAAGAGTCTGTCTATGAACATAAAGGTTCCAAGATAAGACCCCATCCACCTGTATTCCAAAAAGCCCTTAACGGTTCTTACAGGTGCCTTTGCAACCATAATTCCCATGGATTTTATATTGTTAAGCCAGGCTGCATAATCGTAAAAAGTATCTTTAACTCCTCTCCATTCACGGTATTTTGCAACGCCTGTTTTATCTTTGTATCTGCTTCTTTGTCCTCCCTTGCCGTTCTCCGCCTGCCACAAAGGATCGAAGCGTTCAAGTTTCTTGTCTATTTTATTAATGATATTATCTACAAACTTCATACGCATCATCCTTTCTGAATAGTCTTTATCTCAAGAGATTCTATAAACGCCTGGAAACGGGTGCGAAGCTGGCCCGCAGCCGCCAATGTGTAATCCTTTTCTATGGTACAGCATGGAATACCAAAGTCGGTTTTAAGTACATTTGAAGCAAGCACCTTTTCGTAACTCCAGAACTCACAAAACTTCATACTCTCATAAATGACGCCGTCTGCCTTGTACTCTTTTACAAGTCTTGCAGCTTCTTTCTGTCTTTGCTCTATCTTTACGCCGTCCATAAATCTGGAGCAGAGATTGTATTTAAGATAGTGTCTGCAGATAGCGTCAAAAGCATCTTCACCGTCTTTTAATTCTATCTCTTCTCTGCCCGGTATGCTTCCAAAGCAATATCTGTCCGCAACAACCATTGCGCCGCAGCTTTCAATAAGCCCTGTAAAATCCGGGTCGTCTATTTCCGAACCCACAAGCACAACCCTTGCTCTGAAAGGAGGCTTTGCTTCCGGTTCTCTTTTTTTAATTTCTTCCAGGGTTTCCTCAAGATAAGGTTTAATAAGATAATGAGGACAAACAAGGCTTACAAGCTCTATAACATGGAACTCGTAGCCGGTAACAGGAGGATTGTCAAGTTTTCTGAACTCTCCTATTTCTGTAATGAGTCTTGCAATTTCATTAAAATTCTTAACTGCTTTTCTAAGTGCAGCGTCGGACGTATCCACTCCAAACCTTTTGTTAAGCTCGTCCAGCACCTTAAGTTTTAACTGAGCCTTATAATAATCAAGGCTGGTTTTGTCGGACTTCATAGGCCCGTCAATCTGTGTAACAAAAAAATCATCATTTTTAACAGGATTTAAAAGGAAAAAGTGCTCCTCCATCCTGTCCATTGCAGCGCAGGCTTCAACTCCGAAAAGTGCGCTTAAATAATTGTAGCCTCCCTCTATGGCACGCTCAAGTATTGCCCTTACATACGGACAGTTTCTTGTTGTCATATAATAGTTTGCCATTTCCGTGGAAGTACATCTTGGAGCGCGAAGTCTTGAAGAAAAACACCCATCAAGGTTTAAAAAAACCTCGGGTATGTAGGAAC
>JAILFQ010000018.1 GCA_024697505.1 Lachnospiraceae bacterium | reverse complement strand
AACCTTCAAGACACTCAATGCGGATTTAAAGTATATAAAGGAAGAGGGAATAAGCGACTGGAGCTTTTTTGAAGGCGGACAAAAGGTTGCTGAAGGAACCGTAGAAAGATAGGGAGGCAAACAATGAATTTTTCAATTCTTCCACAGCCTGTGGAAATAAAAGAAAAAGGCGGAATATTTAAACTTAACTACAACTCAAAGATTGTTCTTAATACTGCTTGCAAAGATAATGAATATCGTTTTGCGTTAATGCTTGCAGGCACTGTTGAATCTGCCTGCGGAATAAGACCTTCGATCGAAAAAGGCGAAGAAAAAGAAGACGGAAATATAATTATCTGCCTTAATGATGAAGGCTCCTGCAAGGAAAACGAGAAATATGAAATAAGAATAGATGAAAAGAATGTGGTCTTAAGTGCGGAAACATCGGCCGGAATCCTTTACGGAGTACAGACGTTAAGACAGCTTTTCGAACAATGCGGAGCGACTGTGCCGGGAATGGAAATTGAGGATCATCCTGTTCTTAAAACCAGAGGATTCTTCCACGATGCGACCAGGGGACGCGTACAGCTTCTTGACTATTACAAAAAGCTTGCGGATAAAGCGGCATTTTACAAGCTTAACCAATTGCAGCTTTATGTTGAACACACATATATGTTTAGAGATTTCAGCGAGGTCTGGAGAGACGACACTCCCCTTACCGCAGAAGATATTCTTGAACTGGATGCCTACTGCAAGAGTCTTTTGATCGAACTTGTTCCTTCTCTTGCAACATTCGGTCATTTGGATAAGGTGTTAAAAACAAAGAGTTATGCAAGTCTTTGCGAACTTGAAGACTCCGATAAAGAGCGTTTTACTTTTGGCGGAAGAATGGAACACCATACGCTTAACATTTCCGATCCGGAGTCCTGGAATTTTGTTGAAAAAATGCTTAAAGAGTTTATGCCTTTGTTCTCCTCAAAGAAGTTTAACCTTTGCGGAGACGAAACTTTCGACCTTGGAAAGGGCAAAAGCAAGGTTCTTGCGGATGAAGTGGGAACCCACAGAATGTATGTGGATTTTGTTAAAAAAATCTGCAACTTCCTTATAGAAAACGGCAGACAGCCGCTGTTCTGGGGAGATATAATTGTCGGCTCACCGGAGCTTTTTAAGGAACTTCCGGAAGAGGCTATCTGCCTTACATGGGGTTATGCGGAAAATGAACATTTCCACAATGCGGAAACAATGCATTCCGTAGGTGCAAAACAATATCTTTGCCCGGGTGTACACGGCTGGAGACATTTGATAAACAGGCTTAAACCTGCTTATGAAAATATTTCACGTATGTGTTCGTATGCTTTAAAGTATGAAGCCCTTGGTCTTCTTAACACAGACTGGGGAGATTACGGACATATTTCGGATCCGGCATTTTCAACAGCAGGCCTTATTTATGGTGCTTATGGTGCATGGTGCGGAAAACTTCCTGAAAGAGAAGAACTTAATAAAAGAATATCCTTAACGGAGTACGGCGACAAAACCGGTACTTTTACGGGACTTGTTTCGGATCTTGGAGACTGCGAAGGCATTGCCTGGGAACATCTTGTTCAGTATCAGGAATACATGACTTCCGGAAGAGAGACCTCTTTGCAGGACAGAAAGGATTTTCTTTCAAGGTGTCATATAAATTCTCCTGCCGTTAAGAATTCCAAAATTGATGAAATTACGGTTAAATTATTAGGTCTTTCATCGGATTTAAATGAAAGAGGCAAGAGAGTATTATATTCATATCTTTTACACAGCGAGGGGCAAAAGATATTCAATAATATTGCCGCAACGATTGTAATTAAATTATACGGAATGAACCCATTGGACTTTGGTGAAAAAGAGAATGATGTAATTCCTGCTGTTACGGACAATAAAGTGCTTGCAAATAAGCTTGAAAAGTGGTTTAAATACTACAAAGACAATTGGAGAAAGACCTGCAGAGAATCAGAACTTTACAGAATTCAGGATGTAATATTCTACTATGCGGATACTTTAAGAAATATGTAAACTAATTTGTAAATACAGATGTATACATTGCCGAAGGGGGCAGATTTGTTAACAAATGTTAACTAATCTGCCCCCTTTAGGTATTTTTGTGCATTTTTTACAAGTGAAGCAACAAAAACAAGGCTTAAATTGTTAATTTGTGTTGACTTTTTAGGTTGCATATAGTATCTTAAAGATAGACACTTTGTAAAAACTCGGTAAAAATGTTAAATAAAGTTAACAAAGCTGAGTTTAAGACATTTAACAAGTGCCGCAGCGAGAGGTTGATGGCTGTGGGGTTGGGAAAATATAATGAAGAATTATAACAACAATTACTTAAAAAAAGCGG
>JAILFQ010000197.1 GCA_024697505.1 Lachnospiraceae bacterium | reverse complement strand
AACAGAGAGGAGGCAATTAAAGATGAAAGATAAATACTTATATCTCAGGATGATGGTAACGTAATTACTTTTTCTTTTGTTGTTCCTTTTTGTAGTATTCCTGCTTCCGAAACTTCTAAAGTTTTTCCTTCCTTTTGTTATTGCAATTGTTATTTCCGCAATAGCAAATCCTATGGTCAAATTCCTGGAAAAACGGGTTAAGATAGTCAGAAAGGCCGGCTCCGTAATTATCATTGTATTGGTACTTGCTGCCGTAATAGGCCTTCTTTGGGGCCTTATAGCATTTATTTACAATGAAGTAACAGGCCTTCTTGAAGATACACAGTCCCTGCAGAATCAGTTGAATGGGATTATAGATTCATTTACGGAAAAACTTAAAAGCGTTATGAATACCCTTCCGTTTAAAAATACCGAGGAGACAGATCAGAGCGCTTTTGACCCTATAAGAGACTATATAAATAATTTAAATGTTGCGGACTTATTGGGAAAACTTAATCTTTCTTCCCTCAAGGGAGGCTTTTCGGGAACGGCGGATGTGATCCTTATCATAATCATGTCCATTCTTGCGGCATATTTTATGATCGCTGAGCACGACAACCTTATAAACAGACTTCAAAACCTTGTTCCAAAGTCCCTTGTGGATTATTTTGATATGATCTCCTACAACTTTAGAAGAGCGGTAGGCGGATATATTAAGGTGCAGTTAAAGCTTATGCTGGTAATTATGTTCATCATTTTTGTGGGCTTTTTGCTCCTTAAGATTGACTACGCTTTCCTGCTGGCACTTCTAATTGCGTTTTTGGACTTTTTACCTGTGTTTGGAACAGGAACGGTTATTTGGCCATGGATAGTTGTGGATTTAATTAACGGAAATTATACACAGGCCATTTTCCTTTTTGTTATTTACATTATATGCCAGATCGTAAAACAGGTTTTACAGCCAAAAATGGTGGGAGACAGTATTGGTATGAACCCGCTTGCAACCCTTTTCTTTATGTATACCGGTTACAAAATGGGGGGATTTATTGGAATGATCATAGGCATTCCTATTGGAATGATATTGATCTCTCTTTATGAAGCCGGGGTGTTTGACCAGTTAATAAAAGGGGGTAAGATCATTGTCAGAGATGTGGGGAATTTTAAAAAATTCTAAGGTGAAAACATGGGGATCACAGAGCAGATAGCTTACATTACGAAAAATTACAAAATAGGAAGAAAACCGCTTTCTAAAATACTTGGCTGGGGAGAGACAACAATTATTCGCTACATGGACGGAATCTCCCCGAATGAGGGGTTTGCCAAAAAACTGAATGTTATATACAAAGATCCTTGGGAGTATTTAAGGCTTCTTGAGGAGAATAAGAATCTAATAACGGACATTGCGTTTAAAAAGTCACGCAGAGCGGTTTTTGCCGTAATCCTTTCAGATGTTTCTCTTTGGGCTGTAAATTATCTTGCCGGGGTTTCCAAAATGGACGCCGCACCATACATGATAGTTGCAACCCTTCACTACGCAAACGTTTATTCCCTATGTAAAAACAACAAACCTATATTTGACGGAGAAAAAATAGCCGGTATATACAAAAGCAGTCCGAAAGAAGAGGAAAAAAACTGTTTTTATCCGGAACTTTTATGCCTATTAAAGAAAAAAGGAATAGGCTCTTTTTATACTGCCGGTTATGACAATGGAGAGTTTCTTCCGGACAAAGATATATGTGGTATTCTGATGGAAGTTTACAGTATGCTTAACGCTTTTGCGCCAAATGCTGTACGTACCGTGATCAGGAGAGATAAGACGGCTGTTCTTAAGTCTCTTAAAAACCCGAAAGGAAACGATAAGCAAACAATTACAGATGATGTATTAAAAGACTTTTATTTTGAGAGATTTGAAAAACAGGGAGTGGATTCTCCCCAAAATATAAAGAATTATATAAGACATGAGATTACAGCGGCATCGAAAAGAACAAATAATGGTAATAATAGCAACAATTTAGGACTCTAGCCCCTTGATCGTAAAACTTTTGACAGACATTTATAAATTTCCTCTTTATTTTTAACAATATTAGGGTTAAAATATGTTAAATGGAGAAAAAGTTAAAAGGGGAAAAGAGGGTATGGAAAAGTGTGGAACTGACTGCAACAGGGTGAGCATTGCAGGTACGGTACAAACGGGCTTCGAATATAGCCATGTAGCATATGGGGAAAAGTTTTATACCTTTAAACTTAAGGTGGTTCGTCTGAAACATACGGCGGATATTATTCCTATATTGGTTTCCGAAAAGCTCGTGGATGTTACGAGGAATTATGAAGGACTCTTTGCGAGAGTTGAAGGCCAGTTCAGGTCTTATAATTCTCACTGGGGTACAAAAAACAAGCTTGTGCTTACTGTTTTTGCAAAAGATATTTCGATTGGGGAGAAGACAGAAGAGGACGAGGAAAACAATCTTATCATTCTGGACGGCTTTGTTTGTAAAAAGCCTGTTTACAGAAGAACACCTTTCGGAAGAGAGATTACAGATCTTTTAATAGCTGTTAACCGCTCTTATGATAAGTCCGACTATATTCCTTGTATAAGCTGGGGCAGAAACGCCAAATATGCGGAAAACTTTAAGATCGGAACGCATATTAAACTGGAAGGGCGTATACAAAGCAGAGAATATGTTAAGCGGGAAGGTCCGGATAATGTGGAATCCCATGTGGCCTACGAGGTGAGTGTAAGAAACTTGAATCTTGCCGAGGAAGAGACAGCCGAGGAAGATCCGGAAGAGCCTGAAGCTAAATTAGAAACAGAATAAGTTTAAATATAGGCAAAAAGCATGCGAAAGAAAGATTTGCATGCTTTTTTCTTATAAATCGATAAGCCTTTCTAATAAAACCGATTAATAAATATCAGTTTTTTGCTATAGCTTTCTGTGTTATTATAGTGCCATCAAATAAGTAATAATAAGGAGAAAAGACCATGGATTACAAAAATTCCGGTGTTGATATTGAGGCAGGTTACAAGGCAGTGGAGCTTATGAAAAAGCATGTGGCTTCCACCGTCAGAAAAGAAGTGCTTGGTGGGATAGGCGGTTTTTCCGGAGCATTTTCCATGAAAGGTTTTATGGGTATGAAGGAGCCTACACTTCTTTCCGGAACAGACGGAGTGGGAACAAAGCTTAAGCTTGCATTTATACTGGACAAGCACGATACGGTGGGTATAGATTGTGTTGCCATGTGCGTTAATGATGTTGCCTGTGCCGGTGGCGAACCACTTTTCTTCCTTGACTATATAGCATGCGGAAAGAACGTGCCTGAAAGAATAGCGGAAATAGTAGGCGGTGTTGCAGAGGGATGCAGACAGGCAGGTGCAGCTTTAATTGGCGGAGAAACGGCAGAAATGCCGGGCTTTTACCCTGTGGATGAATATGACCTTGCAGGTTTTGCGGTAGGGATCGCAGACAGAGCGGAAATGATAACAGGAGAGGATTTAAAGGAAAAAGATGTCCTTATAGGTATTGCATCTTCCGGAATTCACAGTAACGGATATTCTCTTGTAAGAAAGGTATTTCCTATGGAAAAAGCCGCCCTTTCCAAGTATTGTGAGTCTCTTGGAATGACTCTTGGAGAGAAGCTTATTACCCCTACAAAAATATATGTTAAGGCCCTTCGTTCCGTAAAAGAGGCAGGAATTAAGGTTAAAGCATGCAGCCATATTACCGGCGGCGGTTTTTACGAAAATATTCCGAGAATGTTAAAAGAAGGAACCCTTGCTCATATTAACAAGAACAGTTACGAAGTTCCGGCAATCTTTAAGATGCTTGCAAAGGACGGAAATATAGAAGAAAAGGTTATGTACAACACCTACAATATGGGAATAGGAATGGTTATTGCCGTAGATGCCGCAGATGCGGATAAGGCTCTTGCTGCACTTAAGAATGCGGGAGAAGAGGCTTTTATTCTCGGCGAGATTGAAAAAGGCGAAAAAGGCATAATCCTTAACTAAAAAAAGAAAACTGTTTAGGTATACGGAGGAAAAAGTTGAAGAACATTGTTGTACTTGTGTCCGGCGGAGGCACAAATCTTCAGGCAATAATAGATAAAATTAATTCCGGAGAAGTAAAAAATGCTAAAATCTCCGGTGTTATAAGTAACAATCCGGGGGCGTACGCCCTTGAAAGAGCGGAAAAAGCGGGCATTCCGGCGGTCTGCCTGTCTCCTAAAGCCTACGGGACCAGGGAGGAATTTAACAAAGCCCTTCTGGAGAAAGTGGATTCTTTTAATCCGGATCTTGTTGTGCTTGCAGGTTTTCTTGTAATTGTTCCAAAACTTTTAATAGAAAAATACAGATATAAGATTATAAATATTCACCCATCATTAATTCCGGATTTTTGCGGGAAAGGTTTTTACGGACTTAAGGTCCACGAGGCGGTGCTTGCGGCGGGGGTAAAGAAAACCGGTGCTACTGTTCACTTTGTGGATGAGGGAACGGATACAGGCCCTATTATCATGCAAAAAGAGGTGGATGTTAAAAGGGACGACACTCCGGAAGTCCTTCAGCAGAGGGTTATGAAAGAGGCGGAATGGAATATCCTTCCGGCTGCCATAAATGCTTTTTGCAACGGAAAGATCAAAATAACCGAAAACGGAAAGGTTAAGCTTGAAATGGAAAAGAATGATGATGCAATAACAGTGCTTGTGGTGGGAAGCGGCGGCAGAGAGCATGCCCTTGTATGGAAGATCGCAAAGAGTAAAAAAGTTAAAAAGATTTATTGCGCACCGGGGAATGCGGGAATAGCGGAGCTTGCAGAGTGCGTAGACATAAAAGCAACAGATATTCCGGGATTGGTCGCTTTTGCCGAAGAAAAGAAGATAGACCTTACCGTTATCGGTATGGACGATCCTCTTGTTGCAGGCGTTGTGGATGCCTTTGAAGAAAAGGGGCTCAGAGTTTTCGGACCAAGAAAAAATGCGGCCATACTTGAGGGATCCAAGGCTTTTTCCAAGGAACTTATGAAAAAGTACAACATTCCTACCGCTGCTTACGAAGTATTTGATGATTTTGAGGCGGCAAAGGCTTACCTTGAAAAAGATGCAAAGTACCCTGCGGTATTAAAGGCTGACGGCCTTGCTCTTGGTAAGGGGGTGCTTATTTGCAATACTGAGGAAGAAGCTCTTTCCGGCCTTAAAACCTTAATGCTGGATAAAAAGTTTGGCAGTGCCGGAAATAAGATTGTAATAGAGGAGTTTTTAACCGGAAGGGAGATTTCGGTTTTATCATTTGTGGACGGAAAGACTGTAAAGATTATGACCAGTTCTCAGGACTACAAGAGAGCAAGGGATAACGATGAAGGCCTTAACACCGGCGGTATGGGAAATATTTCTCCAAGCCCTGCCTATACTTTGGAAGTGGATTCTTTCTGCAAGAAGTATATTTATAAAGCCACTGTGGATGCCATGGCGGCGGAGGGCAGAGAGTTTAAGGGAGTTATTTTCTTCGGACTTATGCTTACCAAGGATGGGCCAAAAGTGCTTGAGTATAATGCCCGTTTCGGAGACCCGGAAACTCAGGTGGTGCTTCCGAGAATGAAGAACGATATAGTTGAGGTATTTGAAGCCTGCATAGACGGAACGCTGGACAAGGTTCGTCTGGAGTTTGAAGATAACGCAGCAGTTTGTGTCGTGCTTGCTTCCGACGGTTACCCGGAAAAGTATGAAAAGGGTTTTGAGATCACAGGTCTTGATGCTTTTAAAGAAAAGGAAGATGCTTTTGTTTTCCATGCGGGTACAAAGTTTAACGAAAATGGCGCGGTTGTTACAAACGGCGGAAGAGTGCTGGGTGTAACCGCACTGGGAAAAGATCTTAAAGAGGCTGCACAGAAAGCATATGCGGCAACGGACCTTATTAATTTTAAAAACAAGTACAAGAGAAGCGATATTGGTGCCCGCTTGTAAATTTTTTCTTGAAAAATAGAAAAATTATGATATTCTAGTAAAATAAAAGGGTAGATATAGGAGCAAAGTCTCGGAATCATCTAATATGACCTGACAT
>JAILFQ010000184.1 GCA_024697505.1 Lachnospiraceae bacterium | reverse complement strand
GGAATAAGAATTATAGATACAACGAAAAGGTTTTTATTGTCGTTTAAGTCTATATTCTGAATCATTTTAAGACCGGATACTGCAATAAATCCGTAAAGGGCAATACATACGCCGCCCATTACGGATTTATTGCAGTATCCGGTCTTAAAATGATTCAGAATATAGACTTAAACGACAATAAAAACCTTTTCGTTGTATCTATAATTCTTATTCCCGGTATAGGCGGTCTTCAGATCACTTTCGGAGCAGTAACAATTACAAAGGTAGCTTGTGCACTTATCCTTGGTGTTATTGCTAACCTCGTACTTTCCGGAAAAAGTAAGAAAACCGATAAATAACGCATAATACCCTCTCTAAATTAATATAAAGGCCCGTATATACTCTACGATCAAACAGGTATATACGGGCTATTTTTATCTTCTTGTCTTGCATTTGCCACATTTACATTCTATAATACATTTGGTTTTTTATTTTATAATTAACAGGAGAAAAAATATGTTAAAGAAATTATTATCACATTCTCTTGTTCTCATGCTCATATTTACTATGGTTTTTGCAGCAGGCTGCGGAAAAAAGGACAATGAGAACAACAACAACAATTTAGAGCCTGAAATTACGATTACTCTTACCGGTAAACACTATGTGCAGGTTGTAATGGAAGATAAAAAAGAATTTTTTCTTGAAATAGATGCAGATGCTGCACCTATAACCGCGACCCATTTTATAGAGCTGGTTAATAACGGCTATTATAATAATTTACCGTTTACGTATTATATGGCCGGTCAATATATTCAGTCCGGTGTAAACTCATCCTATAGATCCTGGATCGATTCGATCAGCGGTGAATTTGCCATGAATGGATATTATAACCCTTTAAGTCACGTAAGAGGCACTCTTTCTTTTATGCACACAGAAGATAACTACAATGACGGAAAGACAGAATTTATCATTCTTACTTCCGATTACACAGAACTTGATGGTTTATATGCACCATTCGGTAAGGTTATTGCCGGTATGAGTACTGTTGACGAGATCACTGCCGCTTGTGTTATAGATCCAACAAGAAGTGATGGTATCGGAAACCTTGAAGTAGGAACAGAACCTGTTATTTCCTCTATGTACGTTGTTGACGAGGAGGTTGCAATGAATGCTGTAGAAGCAGAAAAAGTTATAATTGAGCCTTCAGCAGAACTCAGCTTTACCAAGGTTGATACTTTTGATGACACTAAAAAAACTTCCGGTTATTTAAATGTTACCGGAGAAAAAACTTTTAATTATCTTTTAAGCTCAAGTGAAAATCTTAAATCCATAGGCGTTTATGAAAACACCTGGGACGGAGAAATAATCGATACTAATGCGCCTCTTGCTTATCTTGAGGACTTAGGTTTAGGTTATATTAAAGTTACACTTCCTGTAATCGATGGAAAATCCAATCTTGTTCTTGTAGCTACAGAAACAAATTACGCTGTTGCTTATTATATGATTCAGGTTAAGAGTGACGGAACCATAAGACTTATCCCTATTCATAAATAAGTTCCGGTCCTTCAACACCTTCAAGATCAAATAATGGAATAAAGCTTTCTTTAGCGGTTTCACCTTCTTGGGTGAAACCGTTTTTTATTCCTTTTTCCACAGCAAAATCAACTAAGCTTTGATATTCTTTTTCCGTTACTTTTCTATTAATTTCCGGATAAGCATCTGCACCCTTCATTGGGGTATATTGGTTCATTATGCTTATAAAAACATTGTTTTTAAAGGTTTTATGAAGGTATCTTAAGGCCGCCTTTCCCTCAGGCACCTGTCCGGGTAATAGTAAATATCGGATTATCATTCCCTTTTTCATAAGTCCTTTTTCATCAAAAACAGGCCCGCCAACCTGTCGATACATCTCATTAAGCGCTGCTCTTGCCACTTCCGGATAATCCGGTGCATTTGAATACCTTCTTGCAGGTTCTTCAAAGTCATACTTATAATCTGCAAGATAAATATCTATTAAGCCTTCCATGCTCTTTAAGCTTTCAAGGCTCTCATAGGAAGATGTATTGGAAATAACGGGAATGGTAAGTCTGTCTTTAACCATAATAAGAGCTTCTTTAATCTGTCTGTAATAATGAGACGGCGTAACAAGATTTATATTATTCGCGCCCTTATCCTGCAATTCGAGAAAAATCTTTGCAAGTCTTGGTATTGTTATTTCCTTTCCTATTGTACCATTTGCTATTTCTTTGTTCTGGCAGTATACACACCCAAGATTACACCCGGAAAAAAATACCGTTCCGGAACCGGCTTCACCGGATATGCAAGGTTCTTCCCAAAAATGCAATGCGGCTCTCGCAATTTTTACTTTTGCGGGAGCCTTACAATATCCTATTCTTTTGTCTCTTTCAACCCCGCATTTTCTGGGGCAGTCAAAGCATTTCATTATTTTTCCTCGTTAGTTTTAACATTGTCCACTGCTACTTCCATTGACAATTTACTTTTAATATTTTGAATCGGAATTATTATAGTAAACACAGTCCCTTTCTCAAGCTGGGATCTTACTCTTACAGCACCGTAGTGAGAATCTACTATAAGTTTTGCTATTGAAAGTCCAAGTCCATGCCCCTCTATATTTCTGTTTCTTGCATCGTCCGCTCTAAAGAAACGGTCGAATACATGAGCAACATCCTCCTGTTTCATTCCAATACCGGTATCTTCAACCGTAATAACACAGTTTCCGTTTACCCGCTTACAGGAAAGACTTATACTGTCTCCGTCTACCGTATACTTTACCGCATTATCCATAAAGACACGTACCGCTTGTTTCATCAACTGCGCATCTCCGTACAGAGTGATCTTTTCCACCTCCGGAGTATTTATAATTCTATTCTTGGCCACCATTCTTGTCTCTGCGGCAAGTTCATTTATTATTACATCCATTTGAAAGTTTTGTCTTTCGAGCTTTAGGGACTTTCTGTCGTGTCTGGAAAGGAAAAGAAGTTTTTCCACAAGTTCCTTCATGCTTTTTGATTCGGAATCAATAGCTTCAATGGACTCTTTTAGTATATCCGGGTCCTCTGCCCCCCATCTCACCAACATTTCGCTGTAGCCCTGTATTACCGCAATAGGCGTTCTAAGCTCATGTGAAGCATTGGATACAAACTGCTTTTGACTCTCATAAGAGAGTTGTAGTCTGTCCAACATCTCGTTTATAACCTGGGCGAGTTCTCTAAGTTCATCCTGCGGTCCGCCTACATGTATTCTCTCGCTCAGGTTATTTGCCGTAAGATGCTTTGCCGTTTCTGTCATATCTCTGAGAGGACTCAATATTTTCTTGTTGTCTGCCCTTCCCTCTATAAGTACAAAAAGGCTGACACACATGTACACAAATACTACGGGCCAAAATACGCTATGTATTCTTCTTACAACCAAAGAAAGATTGTAGTAAAAGGTTATGTTATAAAGCGCTTTTCCAACATGTATCTTTCTTGTTACTCTTTCATAAAACACTGCGTTTTTACCACCCTTAAAGTAAAAACGTTTAAAAAAATAATCAAGATTTTTTACATCCTCGGAGACCGTTGAAAGAACAACCTCCTGACCTGCATCAGATTTTCTTCCCGTTTCTTTTGCTTTAGCAAGCACAAATCCCACATCAGATCCTTCCAGATATCTGCTGTAACTTTCCGTAAGTTCTATCTCGGCCATAATACGATCTGCAATATTTTTCTGTTCCTTGCATTCGCTTTTAATAAGCATCCATCCCATAAAAACAAAAAAAATTGCCCCGTTAATGACCAAATACTTTAAAAAGCTAAAAGATATCCTTATTGAAATTGATGACTCAAAAAAATTTTTTATAAATCTTCTCCAACGGAAAAATCCGCTGGGCTGATCTGTATTTTTTTTCATGCCACTCCCTAATTTCCCTGCTTTATCATGTATCCAACGCCTCTAACCGTATCAATCATTCTAAGTCCATATTTATCATCTATTTTCTGGCGTAAATACCTTACATATACATCAACAACATTTGTGTCGCCCATATAGTCATAGTCCCAGACATCACTTAAAAGTTTATCTCTGGACAGAGCAACATTTTTGTTTCTTAAAAGACATTCCAAAAGATCAAATTCTTTTTTTGTAAGAATTATCTCCTCACCATCGTAACTTACCTCTCTGGAAGCAGTATCCACAAGAAGTTTTCCAAATTCGAGCTTTTCTCCAATGCCCGCTTCTTCACTTCTTTTCGCATGCCTGCTGAGCGTTACGCGCAGTCTGGCAAGGAGTTCTTCTATAGCAAAAGGCTTTGTCATGTAGTCATCCGCACCGGAGTCCAAACCTGCAACTTTATCTGTAACATCATCCTTTGCCGTAAGCATAATAATCGGAACCTGGGATTCCTGTCTTACTCTTCTGCAAACTTCCATGCCGGACAGACTCGGAAGCATAACATCCAAAAGAACAGTATCAATATCTTTTGCCAAAGCTTTCTCAAGGCCTGTTCTTCCGTCATGTGCCACTTCTACCTCGTAACCTTCGTGTTTAAGTTCAAGTTCAAGAAATCTTGCTATCTTTACTTCGTCTTCAACAATAAGAATCTTTGCCATTTTTTCTCCCTCTGTTTTTCCCTTTTCCCTAATTCTTTAAATCCTACTCGTTTTCCTTATCTGTTTCTGTTGTTTCTGAGACTGTTTCTTCTGTCTTTTCCGCTTCTGTTTCTTTACTGTTGTCATCATTTGTAACTTCGTTCTCTGTTACTGCCTTATCTCCCGGAAGAAGTGTAAAGGAATTCTCTTTTTTTCCAAGCCATGTGCTGTATACAAAAAGGCACACACCTCCCACAAATGTCAGTACGGAAATAAACTGGGATGTGGAAAGTGCTCCCACACTTCCTCTGGCATCCGCTCTGAATATTTCTACTATAAATCTGCCTATACTATAAAAGATGAGGGATGCACTAGCCGTCTGCCCCTTTCTTTTAAATACTTTATTGGCAAGAAACACAAGTACAAGGAAATTTAATAAATTAAGTGCTGCGGATATTCCCTGAGTAGGAACACGCCATACACCGTTGTATTCAAAGTGAAAAGAACTGGTCGTTTCCCTTCCGTAACAGCATCCCGCAGCAATACATCCAACTCTTCCGAATGCCTGTCCGAGTGCAAGAGATGGCATTACGATATCCAGGTTATCCCTGAAATTCAGCTTCTGCTTCCTGCAATATACAAAGCATATCAAAACCGCACAAATGATACCGCCATACACAACGAAACCATTTCCTATGTCCAAAAGCAGTTTCGGGTTTGCAATGATGGTTTTAATTTCCACAATATAGAATAAAACTTTGGCACCTATTAAAGATCCTACAACACCGAATATAACCATGTTAAAGAACTTGTCTATATCAAAGCCTCTTCTCTTAGCTCTGTATTCTCCCACAATATAAGCCACAATTATTCCTACGGCTATCATCACGCCATAAGTATGTATAGTAAAGTTCCCGATCGTTAATAAATCATTTGTCATTTTATGTGCCTCCAGCTTTACATAATAAAAGGGCTTTACGGCAGAAACCGTAAAACCCTTGTTTTACAAAATCCGTATGGAGTTATTATAATACAGACTTAACGGCTTTTACAACATTTTCTGTTGTAAAACCATACTTCTCGAAAAGAAGATTCTGAGGTGCGGAAGCACCAAAGCCTGTCATTGTAACTGTTGCTCCGTCAAGGCCGACATACTTGCCCCATCCGAAGTCTATAAGTGCTTCAACTGCAACTCTTGCACGTACTTTCTTTGGAAGAACCTTCTCCCTGTACTCTGCAGACTGCTCTTCAAATACGTCCATACTTGGCATGGAAACAACTCTTACATCCACACCTTCCTTTGCAAGTTCTGCCTTTGCGTTAACCGCAAGAGCAACTTCGGAACCTGTAGCAATGATAATTGCATCCGGAGTTTCTTTTTTGGAATCTTCAAGTATGTAAGCACCTTTAAGAGCTTCCTTTGAAGAACCGGCCTGCTGTGGAAGTGCCTGTCTTGTAAGAACAAGTGCTGTAGGTGTTTCCTTTGATGTAACTGCTGAGTACCAGGCTGCTATTGTTTCTGTTGCATCACATGGACGGAATACATGGAAGTTTGGAAGAGAACGAAGCATAGCAAGCTGTTCAATAGGCTCGTGTGTAGGTCCGTCTTCACCAACTCCGATGGAGTCATGTGTGAATACATAAGTTGTAGGTATTCTCATAAGAGAAGAAAGTCTTGCCATTGGCTTTGTATAATCGCTGAATACGAAGAATGTTGAAACAAAGCCTCTAAGACCATGTAATGTCATACCGTTTCCAATGGCCGTCATTGCAATTTCTCTTACGCCAAAATGCATATTTCTTCCAAGTCTGTTATCCTTTGAGAAGTCCCCCATATCCTTCATGTA
>JAILFQ010000100.1 GCA_024697505.1 Lachnospiraceae bacterium | reverse complement strand
GGAATACAAGGTTTCTGAGATCAATGATGAACTTAAGGAAGCATTTCTTGAGATCATGGAGATCTACAAAGCGAGGATCGCGGCAGGCGAGTCTATGTCTTCCTTTGAGGGAGATGGGTCGAATCTGACCTATGGTAAGAGAAACCTCAAAAAAGGAAATGAAGATGAAAGCTATGAGCAGGTTTACTTAGATGAGGCATATAAGCTTTCAAACGGAGAGTATTCAGATATTTTTGCTTCAGAATACGGCTATTATATTGTTCACATGATCAATACCGAAAGCCTTGGGGCTTATGATGAAGCTTACGAAGCCCTTAAGGCTCAATACATAAAAGAAAAATATCTGGAAGTAATGGATAATCTTCTTGAAACAAAGTATGAACTTGTTGAAAACGCAAAATATTGGGAAAAAGTTAAGATAGGACATACCGTTGTAGAACTTGACATTGATGCAGTGAATGCAAATACAGCATCAGGCAGCTGATCGAATTTAAGACTCCAAAGTGAAATGATCATTTTGGAGTCTTTCTTAATATAAATTTATTGTTAAAAATTATATGTTGTGTCATACTATGGATATATTTTATAGGATTAAAAAGGGTGGTATTTATTATGGTAAAATTGGAGAATAACAGACTTATTGCAGAGATCGCAGAACGGGGAAGCGAGCTCGTAAGAATTTATGACAAAACGAAAGAACGCGAAATGCTTTGGAACGGCAATCCGGATATTTGGCCTAAACATTCACCTTTGCTTTTCCCAATGGTGGGCAGATCTTATAATAACACCTATAAGCACAAGGGAAGAAACTATGAAATGCTTAACCATGGATTTGCATGGACATCTGCTTTTTCCTTTACAAAAAAAGAGGATACTTTTGCGGAGGCCGTACTTACAGACAGCGAAGAGACGTTAAAGAATTATCCGTTCAATTTTAAACTTACCGTAGGGCATAAGCTTGAGGATAACAGGATAGTTATTACCTGGAAAGTGGAAAACACCGGTAAAGACACCATGTATTACAACATAGGTGCCCATCCGGCTTTTGTTACCCAGCCGGGTATTAAAACATCGGATATGTATGTTTCTTTTCCGGGAAAGAATTCTCTTCACTATTTATTTACCAACAGAGAGTCCGGATGTGCTCTTACTCAGACAGTATACGAAATGCCTCTTAAGGACGGTTCAATAAGGATCACTCCTTCATTTTGGGATAATGATGCATATATATTTGAACATCAGGATATTAATGAACTTGGCCTTTTAGACGAAAATAAAGCACCTTACGTTACCGTAAAGTGCAATGGTTTTCCGTTTTGCGGTGTGTGGACCAAACCGGGTGCTCCGTTTGTCTGCTTAGAGCCTTGGTACGGCAGATGCAATGATGACAGGTTTGAGGGCGAACTTAAAGACAAGTTCGGTATTTTGTCCCTTCAGCCGGGAGAAAAAAAGGATTATTCCTACACGATCGTTATTGAGTAAGTTCTCTGTAGAGAGTGGAAGTTCCCCCTATAACCTTTAAGGTGTCGCCGACCTGCACAAGGGCGTCTTCACTTCTTTTGCCGGTTTTAACGGCTCGTATAAGAATGTTTTTAGGGGTATGTTCCATATCTATAAATTCGAGGATCTGGGTTTTGTAACCACAGGCCTCAAGAATATTTGCACGAATGGCATCGGTAAACAGAGCGGCTGTTCTTTCCTTTATCAAACCGTATTTGAAAATAGGAGAGAGCGAGCTGCTCTTTATTGTTTTATTCATCTCGTGTTGGCAGCAAGGAACGGAAAGAATAACTTTTGCGTCAAGATTTATTGCTTTTAAAAGTGCATAATCCGTAGCTGTATCACAAGCATGAAGGGTGACGACCATATCTGCTTTTTTAAGTTCGTTGTATTCCGCAATATTTCCGTTAAGGAATGTAAGGTCAGTGTAGCCCAGCTTTTTTGCAAGAGCGTTACAGTTGTTTATTACTTCTGTCTTAAGATCCAGACCTATTATTTTTACTTCCATTCCCTTCATTATTTTCAGGAAATGATAAATTGCGAAAGTAAGGTAGCTTTTTCCGCATCCAAAGTCCAGTATGGTTATTTCCCTTTCTTTCGGCAGTTCCGGATATATGTCGCTGATAAACTCCAGGAAGCGGTTTATCTGGCGGAATTTATCGTATTTCTCTTTTTTTACACGACCATCTTTTGTCATAACTCCAAGTTCCCCAAGAAAAGGTACAAATGTGCCGTCGGATAAAAGATAATTCTTTGTTCTGTTGTGCGCGGCGAGCATGGAAGGAACTTCTGTTGCAGCTTTTTTGTTTATTATGGTAACATTGCCTTTTTTGCTTACAAGAATCTGACTTGTATGGTCGGCGAACTTGACAAGAGCCTGCTTAAAACGTGATTCCAACAAGGATATAAAAAACTTTTTTGACTCTTCTTCAGGAATATTGGTATGAAAAGCCTGAGTTTTTGTAAATTCTTCAAATTGATAGCCCGGCTTGTCTTTTATGATTACCGGACGGGCTTTCACACGCAAATATTTCTCTCCCTTTTCAGGAGAAGAAATTGTTATTTCAAGCGGATTTTCCAAAAACAGGTCCTCTAATTTCTTTAAATCTTCTTTATTCATAACAGTCCTCTTTTCTTATCCTTGACTTCCTGCAAATAATATCACATATCACTTTAAATA
>JAILFQ010000017.1 GCA_024697505.1 Lachnospiraceae bacterium | reverse complement strand
GGGGTGACTCCCTTCCGGAAATCTGTCAGAAAACTCTTGAAGCAGCAAAGCAGAAACTTATCGACTGGAGAGACGGAACGTCTAACTACACAACATCTTGTGGTACTGAAGAAGAACAATAAGTCAGTTTTTTGGCTTTTGTTTAAATTGTCAAACAATTCGCTTGACATGAGGGTAAATACATGATATAGTGGTTATAAGTTGGAAAACGTCATAGAGATTGTATTTTTAACTTTTAATCAGTCGGTGTTTCATGCGGTTTCCAAGGGAGAGAAATGTTATTTTAGGAGGGACAGTATGAAACAACATGCAGATATGGGCACTGTTGTTCGTTACGTAAAGGGTAACGTCGGCAAAAGAGTGCGCATAATGGAGAACAAAGGAAGAAATCGTGTAGATGTGGCTGAAGGCGTTATAACGAATATTTATCCTTGTCTTTTTACTATTCGTTTGGATGATTCATCCCCGGCCATAAATAAAGAAATATCCTACACATACACCGATGTATTTACTAGAGATGTGGAGCTGGAGCTTTGCTCATAATATGAAAAAATTATACTTAAAAAGCAGCGTGTGAACTTGCTTCACACGCTGCTTTTTTATCTCCGCTCTTACTTTCCGAGTTTCTTTTTTTGCTGGCTTCCGGCCATCTTTGCAAGCCCTTTTCTGGAAACAAATCTTGAAAAGAAAACCGCAAGCTTTAATTGTAAAGAAGGTACAATTATAGTCTTTTTCTTAAACATCTTTTTAACGGCATAATCCGCGCAGTACTCCGCGGAAATACCTTTTAAAGCAAATTCCACGTTAGCAACTGCATTAAATTCCGTATCTACCGGTCCCGGGCAAAGACAGCCCACATACACCGGACTTTTTGCCTCTTCCAATTCTCTTGCAACCGCTAATGTTATGGAAGTTACATACGCCTTTGTTGCATAATATGTTGCCATATATGGTCCACCCGGCAAAAGACCGGCTGAAGAAGCCGTATTTAAAATATACCCCTTGCCCGACTCCTGCATCTTTTTAAGCATAAGTTTCATAAGAAGGTGCATGGCAGTAACGTTAACGCCTATCATATTAAGTTCCTTTTGAATATCCGTTTCGGAAAAAGCCCCGCAATCACCAAAACCAGCATTATTAATAAGTACCTCAACCTCTCTGTCGGAAAGCCTTTCCATAAGCTTCTCACACTCCGCTCTTTCAGAAAGATCTGCACTTATAATCTCTGTTTCACTAACAAGTTCCTTTTCAAGTTCTTCAAGCTTATCTCTTCTTCTCGCTACAAGCACAAGACTATAGCCTCTTTTTGAGAGCAGCTTGGCAATCTCTTTTCCTATTCCGGAACTTGCTCCGGTAATAACAGCCCACTTAGCCATGATTTACCTCCCTTAATTACTTCTTGTTTGCCGGTTCTACGTTTATGGTCTTTCCTTTTATTTTAACATTCTTCATTGCAGAAATTACCTCTGCCGCATATTCTCTCGGAACCTCTACAAAAGTATACTTATCGTACATATCTATAGAACCCACAAGTTTGCCGTTAATTCCGCTTTCTCCGGCTATTGCGCCAAGAATGTCTCCAGGTCTTACTTTTTGTTTCTTACCAAGATTAATGAAAAGTCTTACCATTCCGGCTTTTGCTCCCGTATCTCCGAAATCAAAGCCCTTTTCCTGTTCAATGGTGGAATCTCCGCCCATCTTCATTTTAAGGAAGGCTGCCGCCACTTCAATAGCTGTGTATTCCTCATCATCAAGACGCTTTTCAATAAGTCTGATATACTCGTCAAGTCCGCCTTCTTCAATGCTGCTTCCGATCTCATCCATCAATTTTTCTGTCTTAATTGCGGTAACATCATTAAATGATGGAATAGGCTGAAGGTGAATCTTTGTCTTGCAGTATCTCATTATATCCTTAAGTTTGTATATTTCCTTGCCCACAACAAGTGTAAAGGCCTTTCCTTCTCTTCCGGCTCTGCCTGTACGTCCTATTCTGTGTACATAGTATTCGTCATCCTGCGGAACATCATAGTTAAAAACTGCCTCAACATCATCAACATCTATACCTCTGGCAGCCACATCCGTAGCTACAAGTATTTCGGTCTTTCCGTTTCTGAAAGAGTTCATAACCCTGTCTCTTTGCTCCTGCTTAAGGTCTCCATGTAAGGAATCCGCAAAATAACCTCTAAGCTGAAGTGCGGAAACAAGTTCGTCCACCTGTCTTTTTGTATTGCAAAAAACAAGAGAAAGCTTTGGGTCGTGCATATCAAGAAGACGGCAAAGCACCTCAAGTTTTGTCTGAGGACGTACTTCGTAGTAGTACTGCTCTATCTTTGGAACCGTAAGCTCCTTTTTAACAACCTTAACTACCTTTGCATTCTTCTGATACTTCTTTGCAAGGTCCATAATAGGTCCCGGCATTGTTGCAGAAAAGAGAAGCGTCTGGCGGCTTTCCGGAAGCTCTTTAAGTATTGTTTCAATATCCTCTCTAAAGCCCATATCCAGCATTTCGTCCGCTTCGTCAAGGCAGATCATTTTTACGGTTTCAGGTTTAAGTGTATGTCTTCTCATGTGATCCATAACACGTCCGGGTGTTCCTATAACCACCTGAACTCCGCCTTTTAAGGATCTTATCTGCTTGGATATGTCCTGGCCTCCGTATACCGGAAGTATTTTAACTCCATGCATAAATTTTGCTATATTTCTAAGCTCTTCTGCAACCTGTATTGCAAGTTCTCTTGTTGGGCAGAGAATAAGGGCCTGAAGAGCGTGGTCTTTAGGGTCTACCATGGAAAGAAGAGGAATTCCAAAGGCTGCCGTCTTTCCCGTACCGGTCTGTGCCTGTCCTATTATGTCGCTTCCTGTCATAACAAGCGGAATTGCTTCTGCCTGTATAGGTGTCATTTCTTCAAAACCCATTTCCTTTACGGCTCTGAGTATGGAAGGTTCAATTGTTGTTTCGTCAAATCTCATTAAATATTTCCTTTCAAATGTGCCAAACAGTCCGGTTCGGCATAAAAAATCCATTTATGTTCCAAATGTCCTAAAGATATTTAACACACTTTCCTCATTTTGCCAACTAAAATTTTTAGAAACTGCTTATTTTTGCATGTCCGTATAAAAAATCCGCCCCCGTAATCTCTACGGAGGCGGTGCGCACATTATGGATAACCGGTTAACAAATATATAACCTATGTATACTATTTTCCGATTTTTTCGGTCAGCTCGCTGTAAGAAACTTTAACAAGGAACTGGTAGTTTTTATCTCCTCTTTCCTTAGTTGTTTCTCTGATCGTTTCCGAAGACAGGCGGTCCTTAAGTTTTAAAGTGCAGCTTCCCTCAGGTGTGTTAAAAGTTATCGGTGAAAATACATCCAGCATGTCTTCATTTATTAATATAGCAAAATCTCCGTTAAGAGTGCTGCTTTCTATGGTTACGGAGTTGTTTTCTTTTGAATAGGAGGCAACAAGCACACCCTCGTTGGTTGTGTATGGTGCCGAAAGCCAGTAAAAACTTTCTACGCTTCTTAAATTTGCCCTGTTTCCAAGATCCCACACAACCTTCTCCGGAAGCGGATCTCTTGTATACTCGTTAAGCAGGCTTATAGCATAGGTTTTTGCTGTGGTAGTCGTTCTGTCGCCGTTTTCCAGCCAGGCCTTATTATCCGCAATAACCACCTGTTCTGCAGGCGCATTGTCAATAAAGTTATGTCCTTTTTCAAAATGAACATAGGTTGTATGTTCATATCCACCGTAAGCACGAGCGTACTCATCAAGAAGAAGGTCGTACTCTACCGTTACTTTATTACGGTCGTAAGCCGCATCATATTCACCAACCTGCAGGAAAATAGGCATATTTCTAATGCTTAACACACTTGTGTGGTTATGGTGTCCTGCAGACATATTTGCAGCCGCAAAACGGTCCGCCATTTTAGGTGCTATAAGATAAACACCGTCTCCGCCCGCAGAAAAGCCCAAAACATATACTCTGTTTGGGTCTACGTTTTTATAAAGGATCATGTTTTCTATAAGTTCATCGTAAAGAGGATAGGACTCCGGATTACCATGGCAATCCCATGTATCCCTAACACCTCTTGGATTAACATATACCCCGTTTTTTAAATATTTTTTATAATACGTTACCATTGCAGCCCACTGGGAATCGTTTACGGATGCGTCTCCGCCACCGCCGCCGTGCAAAGCTATGTAAAGCGGATAACCGTTTTCATCCGGATCCCCCACAACCTGGAGACCATATTTCATGGTAACTTCTCCAAAATCCATTTTTCTGTCTTTTACTTCTGCTTTTCTTGTTTCGTTAGCAGACTCCTCAACAACATATTCATCCCAAATTTCGTTTCTTGTGGTCTTTATACTTTCCGCATCTTTAAACTCAGCCTTTGAACAACCGCCAAGCATAAGCGTAAGAAAAAGAATAAGACCCGCAACAAAACCTATCTTTCTCATAACAACCTCTCCTGTTCCAATTTTTCTGTTAACATTTGTTAACATTAATTTGCAATTCTTTACAAGACTGTTATACAGGTTTTCAAACGAAATATCAACTCTTATAATAAATCACCGTTAAATTATTTATTTCCCTGCGGGGCAAGGTTAACATTTGTTAACAAAAATAAAAGTGAGGCCGCTCATTGCGGTCTCACTCTGTAAAACAGCTATTAATCTCTATTATTTTTGACCAAAATCCACTTTGGCTTCAAACATACTTCGCGTAAGAGGTTTATCAAACAGGTAACCCTGGAACATCTTGCATCCTATATTCTTTAAAAATTCGTACTGTTCCTCAGTTTCAACCCCCTCCGTAATTACATCCGTCCTCAATTTTTCCGCCATTACAATTATACTTTCAAGAATATCCCTGCTCCTTTGAACACTTGTTGTCTGCTTTAAGAAGTTCATATCTATCTTGAGTACATCCATACTGAAATCCTTAAGGGTATTAAGCGAGGAATATCCGCTTCCGAAGTCATCCATTTCTACAATAAAGCCTTCCCGCTGCAGCTGTCGGATAAGCCCCTGAGCGTAAACCACATCGGACATAACCGCTGTCTCCGTAATCTCAAGCCTGAGATTTGCGGCAGGAATACCGTATTCTTTGGTAAGAGAGGTAAAGATGCCAAATATATCGAGCACATAAAGATCCTTAGGGGAAATATTTACGGAAAGGAATAAATCCCCCCTTCCTCTTTCCTGCCAGCTCTTTAGAGTTTTACAGGCTTCTCTCCAAATAAACCTGTCTATATCCGCAATTCGGCCGTTTTTTTCAAAAATAGGAATAAAACTTCCCGGCGGTATTATGCCCTTTTCAGGATGCACCCACCTTGCAAGACATTCGCCGCCTATTATTGTTCCGTCTTTATCTACCTGCGGTTGAATATACATCTTAATTTCTTCATTTTCCAGTGCTTTTGTAAGTTCTCCCGTAAGTATCTGTTCCTCAAGCACCTGTTCTCTCATATATCTGTCGTAGTATTCA
>JAILFQ010000010.1 GCA_024697505.1 Lachnospiraceae bacterium | reverse complement strand
AAGTGAAAATCTGGTGCCCGCTTCCGCGTATACGTACTTATCCGAATCCAGTCTTATAAGCATGTCGCTTTCCGCAAGTACCGTTACGTTATCGCTGCTCTTCAGATGCATACCCTCATATGCAACTATTACATCTCCTTCTCTGGTAACATTTGAAGTTCCCTCGGCTTCTGCAACAACCACGGTTCTGTAACCCGTTGTTCTGTTAACCAAAAGTACGGTAACTACTGCAATTACCACAAGAAGGCTTGTTACTCCGGCAATTATGCCTAATTGTTTTTTCTTCATTTGGTTCCCCTTTCCCTCTTTCTGTTTAATGGTTCCCAACATCCTACAGTTTTTCCCAATTATTTGGGCATTAAACACAATCTGTAACATTATAGCATAGCGTCAAAAAAAATGTGCAAAAAAAAGGCTTGCGGGACTAATTTCCCACAAGCCTGTATTTTAGTATTTATTTTCTGTAAATAATATCCGAACGACTAGGACCGTTAGATACCATTGTAATAGGTGTTTCTATCTGCTTTTCAACAAACTCGATGTATTTTCTGCAATTTTCAGGAAGTTCTTCATAGGTCTTAATTCCGCGGATATCCGTTCCCCAACCCGGCAATACCTCGTAAACCGGCTTAGCTTTTCTAAGTTTGCTTGTAACAGGGAAATCTTTGGTAACTACACCGTCTATTTCATATCCTACGCAAACCGGAAGTTCTTTTAAATATCCAAGCACATCAAGTACCGTAAATGCAACCTCTGTTGCACCCTGTACGCGACAGCCGTAACGTGTCGCAACCGCATCAAACCAACCCATACGTCTTGGCCTTCCGGTAGTTGCACCGAATTCTCCGCCGTCTCCGCCTCTGCGTCTTAATTCGTCTGCCTCATCACCGAAAATTTCGCTTACAAACTCACCTGCGCCAACCGCAGAAGAGTATGCTTTAACAACACAAATGATATCCTTTATCTCATAAGGAGGTATTCCTGCACCTATTGCACCATAAGCTGCAAGAGTGGAGGAAGATGTTACCATCGGGTAAATACCGAAATCCGGATCCTTCAAGGAACCAAGCTGTCCCTCAAGAAGAATGTTCTTTCCGTCTTTAATCGCATCGTGGAGAAATGCTCCCACGTCACAAACAAAAGGCGCAACCATATCTCTGTACTCATGGAGTGTCTTTAAGAGTTCCTTCGGATTTATTTCTTCTTTGTTGTACATATACTTAAGCATTATATTCTTCTGCTCACATACACGCTCAACCTTTTCTTCAAGAACCTCGTCATCAAAAAGTTCCGAAACCTGAAAACCTATCTTTGCGTATTTATCTGAATAAAAAGGAGCAATTCCGGATTTTGTGGATCCGAAGGACTTCTTTCCAAGTCTCTCCTCTTCATATTGGTCGAATAAAATGTGGTACGGCATCATTATCTGAGCCCTGTCCGAAACAAGAATCTTCGGCATTGGAACGCCTCTGTCGGTAAGGCCTTTTATTTCGTTAAACAAATACGGAATATTAAGTGCCACGCCGTTTCCTATAATACTTGTAGTGTGATCGTAGAAAACTCCGGACGGAAGAAGATGAAGTGCAAACTTACCATACTTGTTAATGATGGTGTGTCCTGCGTTGCTTCCTCCTTGGAATCTTACGATTATGTCGGATTTTTCACCCAGCATATCTGTAATCTTACCTTTTCCCTCGTCGCCCCAGTTGGCTCCAACTATTGCTCTTACCATTTTGATAATTCCTCCTGATTGTACCGACGGTTGTTCGCCGTCTATATTGTACTTCTAAAATTTAACTTTCCGAAGTGCTTCCAAGACCGCCGTTTCTTTTTGCAACAACATCATCGTCAACTGTAATGCCAAACTGCAAAAAAACGCACTGTGCGAAAGCCTCTCCGCACTTGTGGTTAAGCGTTCTCTCTTCATTTGTATCATTTGTGAGTTTTATAAACAAATGACCTTCGTTGTCGGAGTAGTAATAATCCTTGTCAATAATACCAACAGTATTATTTAATTGCAAGCGGTATTTAAACCCAAGTCCGCTTCTTGGGAAAACCATGCAGACATAGCCTTCATCCATTTTTATGCGGATGCCTGTAGGTATTTTTATGCTTTCTCCCGGCCTTAAAACAAAATCCACCGGGGCGTAAATATCGTAACCCGCAGACCCGGTTGTGGCTCTTTTCGGAAGTTTTATTCCTTCGTAAATTCTGCGTGCTATGCTGTCCGGTCCGCCGAATGTATCCTTCCAGTCCGCAACAAATATCTCTTCGCTGACTTTTTCAAACTTTGCAACTCTGTTCATTTATTTCTCCATTTTTTATAGGGATATAAAAGCAAAACGGTACCTCCCGAAAAGTGTCGGGAGGCACCGGATCATTTATTACATTTCTTTAAGGAAAGCAACGTATCCCTGCTTAGCCTCAAATATATCTGTTTTACTTGCAATTTCCCAAGGGGAATGCATGCAAAGAACCGCAACACCGCTGTCTATTACCTGCATGTTGTACTTCGCCATAATGTAAGCTATGGTTCCGCCGCCACCTTCGTCTACGCGTCCGAGTTCTGCTGTCTGGAAAGGAACGTTGTGCTTTCCGAGTGCGCCTCTTATGGCTGCCATAAACTCAGCGTTGGCATCATTTGAGCCCGACTTACCGCGGCTGCCTGTGTACTTGTTAAATACAAGGCCTTTTCCAAAATATGCTGTATTCTTCTTTTCGTTTACAGCAGGGTAGTTAGGGTCGTAAGCTGCAGATACATCTGATGAAAGCATATGAGAAGCAGCAAGTGCTCTTCTAACCTTAAGTTCGCTGTAGTCGCCCTGAAGGTTCATAACTTCTGCAACCGCATTTTCAAAGAATACGGAAGTCATACCTGTTGCACCTACAGAACCGATCTCTTCTTTGTCCACAAGAAGACAAACTGCAGTGCGATCGATCTTGTCCATCTCAAGCAAAGCTGCAAGGGATGTGTAAGCACATACTCTGTCATCGTGTCCGTAACCTGTGATCATACTGCGGTCAAGGCCTAAGTCTCTTGCAGGACCTGCAGGTACAGCCTCGATTTCTGCAGAGAGGAAGTCATCCTCCTCAATGTCGTACTTATCCTTTAAAATCTTTAAAACATTTGCTTTAACAGCATCTTTTTCCTCATCCTTAAGAGGAATGCTGCCTATAAGTATATTAAGGTCTTCGCCCTCAATAACTTTAGCTCCGTTCTTTTCCATCTGCTTTGCGGAAAGATGGATAAGAAGGTCTGAAATGCATACTACAGGATCTGCAGGATCTTCACCTATGCAAACCGAAATCTGTGTGCCGTCCTTCTTAACAATCACTCCATGAAGAGCCAGAGGGAGCGTAACCCACTGATACTTCTTAATTCCGCCATAATAATGGGTATCAAGAAGAGCCATTTCTGTGTCCTCATAAAGAGGGACCTGCTTAAGATCGAGTCTTGGGGAGTCAATGTGGGCACCGAGAATCTTCATACCCTTTTCAAGAGGCTCGCTTCCGATAAGGAAGAAGGCAATAGCCTTACCCATGTTGTTAAGGTAAACCTTGTCTCCGGCCTTAAGCTTTGTATTCTTTGCTATGCAGTCGTTAAGGTTCTTGTATCCCTTAGCTTCTGCCATTCTTATAGCTTCCTTCACACATTCTCTTTCTGTCTTGCATCCGGAAATAAACTGTCTGTACTCTTCGTTAAAAGCAAATACTTCTTTTTTCTGCTTATCTGTATAGGTAAGCCAGGTATTCTGCTTTTCGTTTTTCTTTTCAGTCTTCTTTTCGGACTTAGCTGACGTTTTAGCTGCCATACTTCTCTCTCCTTTGTAAATTTATATACTCCGGACTTTCGTCCGGTACTAACCGTTAACGCTTGATAGTATACTTTAAATTTATCAATTTATCAAGATAAAGTATTACTCCGTGTATAACTTACCTTCCTGCTTCTTTTCCCTTGCAACAAAGTAGACTCTTTCGCAGTCTTCCTTAGGCTCCTCCCGGGTCAAAGCTCCGTATACGGCAACAAACTCCATGCCTGCCGTTTCAAGCAGTTCCTTTATCTTTTCTACTGTATATCCTTTTTGCAAATGAGTTTCCTCATAGCGTTCAAAAAGCGGAGTTTCCTCATCTTCTTCATCTCCGTCTTCAAATTCAACCTTGTTGTATATTGTAATGTCGTACTGATTTATCTGTGTTTCTTTGTCGTAATAGTTTTCCCATATAAGAGAAGCGTCATCTCTGTTTTCCGCAATGACTCTGTCCCCAATGATGGTTTCGTATTTATAAATGGTGTTCATATCAAATATGAATACCCCTCTCGGATCCAGATAATTATTTACAAGTTTAAATACCCTAAGCAGATCTTCTTCGCTTGTAATATAGTTCATGCAGTCACATATACTTACAACCGCCGCAACTGTCCCGTAAAGTTCAAACTCCCTCATATCCTGGTTAAGGTAAAGTATCCCTTCCGACTCCTCTTCGTGGTCGTATCTTGCAATATCCAGCATTTCCTCGGAAAGATCTATGCCTATCATATCAAAGCCCGCTTTTTTAAGAAGTCTGGTTACGGTACCTGTTCCACAGCCCAACTCGCATATAAGACTACCTTCTTTTACATTGTATTCCTTAAGAAGTCCGCAAAGGTACTTTGTCCACTCCTTATAAGGAACATTATCCATAAATTTTTCGTAAACGGTCGCAAAACCGGTGTATGCGTTCATATATTCTCCTATCCAAGTGCAACATCAAGAATCATCATTAGGGTAAAGCCCACCATAAACATTATTGTGGCAATGTTGGAATGCTTTCCTTCAGACATTTCCGGAATAAGTTCCTCCACAACAACGTAGACCATAGCTCCTGCCGCAAAGCTTAAAAGATATGGAATAACCGGCACAACAAGGTCTGCAAGAAGAATTGTTATTAATCCTGCCACCGGTTCCACAACGCCGGAAAGTATACCGTGTAAACAAGCCTTGCTTTTCTTCATTCCCTGCGCAGCAAGAGGCATGGAAATGATGGCTCCTTCAGGAAAGTTCTGTATTGCAATACCAAGTGCAAGGGCAAAAGCTGCAGAAGCGGAAATATTAACATTACCCACAGCCCAGCCGGCATAAACGACTCCCACCGCCATACCTTCAGGAATATTATGAAGAACGACCGCAAGCACAAGCATGGTTGTCTTTTGAAGTTTGCTCTTTGGACCTTCCTGTACATTATTAAGGTGCATGTGAGGTGTTATGCAATCAAGAAAAAGAAGAAACAGCATTCCGATACAAAAGCCTACGGCCGCAGGCACAAAAGCAAATTTGCCCATTCCCTCGGATTGTTCCAGGGACGGGATCAAAAGACTCCATACAGAAGCAGCCACCATTATTCCGGCGGCAAATCCTGTAAGAGCTCTTTGCACGCGTGCATCCAACTCCTTTTTCATAAAGAAAACGCACATAGCTCCAAGAGATGTTCCAAGAAAAGGGATTAAAAGCCCTCTTGCTATTATTGCTGTCATTTAAGTTATCCTCCGAAAAATACCTTGTAATTCAATTCTTACAAGTAGTCCTGTAACACACGATTTCTGAGCCGTCCCGCTTACATTAAGCTCCTCACTATATTTGCTACTTCTTTAAATCTTATTACCCTGTAATCCGCATTTTTAATTATTTCTGCTCTGAGTTCAGGGGGTCTTCTGTATATGTATTCCGTAAGTATTGTTGTAAAGCCAAGGCTTTTTGCTCCAAAGTGCTCGTTTCCGCCGCCGTCGCCAACAAAAACAGCTTCTTCAGGCTTTATTCCCCCAAGATTTTTAAGGCTCAGCTCATATATTCTTCTGTCCGGCTTTGCAAGCCCTACATCACAGGAGAAAATAACATCATCAAAGGAAGGTGCAAGGGGAGATACCGGCCAGTTTTCGGTATCAAATACATCCGCATTGCTTACAAGGCCTATTTTAAGACCCATATCTTTTACTTCCTTTACTGTATTAAGTATTTCTTCATCTATAACAGTAAGCGCCGTTTTAAGTCTCGTTCTTATCCCGGCCATGGACTTTTCAATCTGGTCCTCTGTCAATTCTATGGGAAGTCTCTTAACAACCGCTTCCATTATTTCTTCGCCGGTCTTATATACTCCGAGTCCTCTTTTGTCACTTATTTCTTTGTCCCAGAACGCTTTTCCCCATTCTTCTCTTGTAAGACCGGTGTGTTCGTATTCAAGGCTGACCATTTCCACATGAGGATCCACCAAAGTTGAAAACATATCAAAACATACCGCTTTGATCATCATTTTCCCTCCTTTTGCCAAATAAAACAAGGCCCGCAAGCAAGCCGCCGATAATGCCGCCCACATGGCCTCCCACACTTATTTCAGGATACTTAAATGTGTTGTAGAGATTATAAACAAGACAAAAAAGAATTCCAAGCGTCTGCTGCTTATTCTGTCCTTTTTTTCTCATAAAAATAAAGGCGGAAGCAATAACTCCAAGAACACCTCCGGATGCTCCCACTGTTATAGAACCGGAATCTGCCATAAGACAAACAAAAAGACTTCCCATAATGGCAGAAAAGAAATAGCAGACCATCATTTTCAGATGGCCGGCCTCTTTTTCGATTATCCTGCCTCCTCCCCAAAGACCTATCATATTTCCGAAGATATGTCCAAGGTCGAAGTGTATAAATACCGATGTAAAAAATCTGTACCATTCCTCTTTTAAGTA
>JAILFQ010000317.1 GCA_024697505.1 Lachnospiraceae bacterium | reverse complement strand
TATTTTATCATCAAAAAGAAGCTCCTTAAGCGCTTCTCCGTCCGGCCCTATCGCCCTGTACACCTCTCCTATTGCCGACCGCAAAAGCTGCTTTGTGGAAAAATGCACCATGGCAAAGTTCCAGTCCACACCGTCTATTATAGGAAATGTTTCTTCATCTTCCTTCTTTTCTACGGAGTCATCTTTGCGGGTTTTTTCCTTTATAGCATCTTCAGGCTTTTTAATAAGCTTTGGGGAGAGAACATTTTTAATTACCTGTTCAAGTTTTTCCGGAATAACCGGCTTGGAAATAAATTCCGAAAAGCCCTTGGAAACATACCACTCTTTGGCACCGCTTACTGCGTTTGCCGTAACTATAACCACCGGCGTGTCCTTACTTGCAAGTTCCCCGCCCAATTCCTTCATTCTTGCCAGAGTCTCTATTCCATCCATCCCGGGCATCATGTGGTCCAAAAAGATAATGTCGTACTTTTTCTCTTTCGCCTTGTCCAGACACTCAAAGCCGCTCGCCACTTCTTCGATCTCCGCTCCGGTAAACTTAAGAAGGCCATGGAAAACACGCCTGTTGGCATCATTGTCGTCCACCACAAGGTATTTGGCATCCGGTGTTGCAAATGATGGTTTATATTCATACTCTTCTGCCTTATTTCTTATCCTCTCGGAGAATTCTCCTACAGGCACAGCATCCGTAACTTTCTGCTCAAGATCAAATGAAAATGTGGAGCCTTCTCCGTAAACGCTTTGTACCTCAAGTTTGGAACCCATCATTTTAAGAAGGCTCTGGGCTATGTTCATTCCAAGGCCCGCCCCTTCCACATAACGGTTTCTTGCCCTTTCAAAACGTTCAAAGGCAATATAGATTTTTTCTATGTTTTCCGGACGTATACCAATTCCGGTATCAACTACTTCTATATGTAAAACAACTCTTCCGAAGTGTTCTTCCTTTTTGGAAACTTTAAAAGTAACTCCACCCTTTTCCGTATACTTTACAGCATTTGTAAGAAGGTTGGTAATTACCTGCTTTACTCTTACGTCATCTCCATACAGTCCGGAAGGAAGGCTGGGGTCCACTTCCACCGCAAAACTTAAATTCTTTGCATCCGCACGAACAGAGATATTATTTGTAAGATCGTGTATGAGTTCCGCAAGTTCGTACTCCACCGGCTCTATCTCCATCTTACCGGTTTCAAGCTTTGTAAGGTCCAAAATATCATTTATTATACCGGAGAGAGTTCTTGCGGAAGACCTTATGTCCATGGCGTAAATCTTTATTGCCTCTTCCTTGCTTTCACGAAGGATCATTTCGTTCATACCCACAACAACATTTATAGGTGTTCTTATCTCGTGGGAAATGTTTGCAATAAAGACAGACTTGGCCTTGTTTGCCGCGTTTGCCTTCTCCTTTTCGTCTTTAAGTCTTTCAATAAGCATTGCATCCGGGCTTTCCACCGTTAAAAACAACGACAGGCAAAGGAGGGTGATCCCCACCGGTGCCAAAAGTGTATATGGAAGAATGAGCTGTATGGTAAGAACAATAAGCTCTCCCACATAAGACAGACCTATAGCAAAAAGTTTGCGTTTTTCTATATACTTTCTGTATTTGATTATAAGATAGGTCGACATGACCAGATATACTAACAGGAGCACATAAAGAGCTGCCGCAGACGGACCGGCAGTATAATTGGCAATAGGATTTTCAACCATTTTTACGGGAAGAATAACTATGGCAGGCATACAGATAAAAAGGGGAATACGAACGTATTTCCTGTGCTTCATCGGCCTGCCGTCCTCGTGAATAAGGACATAAAGATACCAGAAGTAATGAAATATTACTCCTGTTGCAAAGATGTAGTGAACTCTGAAAATTATCTGACCGACAATTTCGGAAAAGTCTTCCTGATTATTGGCGGCATAATTTCTTAAGCCCCCTAAAAGAACAGTTATGCAGGAGTTAATAAGAAATATTCCAAATACTTTTTTTTCATTTGTTTTTTTTCGTCTTACGGCAAAGAAAACCACCATAATATATATTATTACCGCAAGACAGGCAGCCTCCATCCGGTACATTTCTTTTCCTCTTTAATTATCTTCTTCATCAAAACTGCTTTTTTCAAGAATATTGCTTGCCGCCTCCAGAATCTTGTCCGGAACCGGCGGTTTAAGGAAGTAACCCGCGGGGCGCATTCTAAGCACATCCTGTACATATTTGGCATCGGAAACACCGGTGAGGAAAATAACAGGAATGTCTTTATAATCTTCCTGCGCCTGCAAAAGCTGCATTGCCATCATTCCGTCAACAACAGGCATGTCATAATCCAAAAAGATAAGATCCGGCTTTTTCTTGGCCATAAGCCTCATCGCAAGTTCCACGCTGGTGGCAACGGCAACAGAGTATTTATCCTGCAGAATAGACTTCATGTTTCTTAAAACCACCGCGTTGTCATCTACAATGAGTATGTGCTTTCTGCCCCAGGTATCAAATTTTGTTTCTTCGTTCCCTATAAGAGTGGTTTCCGAAGGAGAAAGCCCAAAGCGCTCACAACAACGTTTAAAGATCGCCTTTGGCTCTGCAGGGAGTTTAATATGTTCGAACTGAACCGTAACAAGATATTTCTCGAACTCCTTAGCCTGAAACTCGTTACTGATAACCATAACAGGTATAGGAGTATAGTACTTTCGTAAAATTGAAAAAATCCTTGCCATAACAGACATATCTCCGGATGTAAGGTCGCAAAGAACCAGATCCGGTGCGGTAACTTTCATCATCCCACTGAATACATCCACGCCCGGCGAGCATTTTTTTACGCTGAATTTTTCGTTAAGGAGTTCATAGGTCTGATTCCACTCCTCACTGTCATTTTCTATCATCAGGATTTTATTCATAAGCCGCCCTCTCATAAGTACCTAAGAAGGATTTTACCATATTTTTTTGACTTTGTGAACAATTTTTGAATATGATTATAATTATCAGAAAATAGCCCATAAAAAACAGGAAGAAGTAAAACTTCTTCCTGCTGAAAAATTATATATTTTGTTAGTCATTTTTATGAGCGTTAATATAATCTCTGCTTGCTCTCTTACGCATAAGAGGATCAAGTATCTTCTTACGGATACGAAGGCTCTTTGGTGTAACTTCAAGAAGTTCATCCGTATCTATAAAATCCAGGCACTGTTCCAGACTCATGATCTTAGGAGGAACAAGACGGAGCGCTTCATCAGCTGCGGAAGAACGGGTATTTGTAAGCTGCTTCTTCTTACATACGTTAACTTCCACGTCTTCTGCCTTACCCCCCTGTCCGATTATCATTCCGCTGTAAACCTTTTCTCCTGCTCCAATAAAGAGAACACCACGTTCCTGCGCATTAAAAAGGCCGTAAGTAACGGAAACACCGTCTTCAAATACGATAAGGCTTCCGCTCTTTCTATACTGTATATCCCCCTTAAAAGGCTCGTAGCCCTTAAATGAGGTGTTAATAATACCGTTACCCTTGGTGTCTGTCATAAATTCGCCACGATAGCCTATAAGGCCTCTGGCAGGTATAGAGAACTCAAGTCTTGTATAACCGCCGGTACCTGCTCCCATGGAAACAAGTTCGCCCTTACGCTGGGAAAGCTTATCTATTACCGTACCGGAGAATTCGTCCGGAACATCTATAAAGCACTCTTCAATAGGCTCAAGTTTCTTGCCGTTTTCATCTTTTTTGTAAATAACCTCTGCCTTGCTGACAGAGAACTCATAACCCTCACGACGCATGTTTTCAATAAGAACGGAAAGATGAAGTTCTCCTCTTCCGGAAACCTTAAAGCTTTCTGTTGTGTCTGTTTCTTCAACTCTTAATGATACGTCTGTGTTAAGTTCTCTGAAGAGTCTTTCACGAAGGTGTCTGGATGTAACAAACTTACCTTCCTGACCGGCAAGCGGAGAATCATTAACATTGAAAGTCATGGAAATTGTAGGCTCGGAAATTTTCTGGAACGGGATCGGTTCAGGGTTTTCCGGAGAACAGATAGTGTCTCCGATGTGTATGTCTGCAATACCGGAAATAGCAACTATTTCACCGATTCCTGCTTCTTCAACCTCCACCTTTTTAAGGCCGTCGTAAACATAAAGCTTACTTACCTTAACTTTTCTTATCTTGTCCGGCTCGTGGTGGTTTACAATAACAACGTCCTGGTTAACCTTAACCTTACCGTTGTCAACCTTACCAACGCCTATACGGCCTACATATTCGTTGTAATCTATTGTGCTTATAAGCACCTGTGTACCTGCTTCATCGTCTCCCGAAGGTGCCGGAATGTGGTTAATGATGGTCTCAAAAAGAGGCTGCATATCCGTTCCCGGAACATCTATATCAAGAGATGCGATGCCTGCTTTTGCGGATGCAAAAACGAAAGGAGAATCAAGCTGCTCATCATTTGCGTCAAGATCCATGAAAAGCTCAAGTACTTCATCTATTACTTCCTTCGGACGTGCCTCAGGACGGTCTATCTTATTTATACAAACAACTACCGGAAGATCAAGCGCAAGCGCCTTGGTAAGAACAAATCTTGTCTGCGGCATCGGTCCCTCAAAGGCATCCACCACAAGTACAACGCCGTTTACCATCTTAAGAACACGCTCTACTTCTCCGCCGAAATCCGCATGTCCCGGAGTATCAATAATATTGATCTTTGTATCCTTGTACATAACCGCAGTATTCTTTGCAAGGATAGTAATACCACGTTCACGCTCTATATCATTGGAGTCCATAACGCGCTCTGCCACTTCCTGGTTGGCTCTGAAAACTCCGCTCTGCTTTAAGAGTTCGTCCACGAGGGTTGTTTTACCATGGTCTACGTGGGCTATAATTGCAATATTTCTGATATCTTCGCGTTTAATATTCATAAAATCACCATAATGCTTTCTTGAAAAAATTACCTA
>JAILFQ010000277.1 GCA_024697505.1 Lachnospiraceae bacterium | reverse complement strand
TGTAGGTATGTTCTATAAGAGAAGAGATTACACAAAGATAGTAAACGGCCGTAATCCTATTGTTGCTCACGAATTCCTTGGAAGCGACCTTACAGGTAAAGACGTTATTATTATTGATGATATGATCTCTTCCGGTGAAAGTATGATAGATGTTGCTACAGAGCTTAAGAAGCGTAACGCAGGCAGAATATTTGTATGCGCAACCTTCGGACTCTTTACCAACGGACTTGAAAGATTTGATAAGGCTTACGAGGAAGGTCTTATTAACGCAGTTATTACAACAAACCTTGTATACCAGACAGAAGAGCTTCTTGAGCGTCCATGGTACATATGCGCAGATATGAGTAAGTATATTGCACTTCTTATAGATACTCTTAACCATGATGGTTCGATTTCTGAGCTTCTTAGCCCTACAAATCGTATCCAGAAACTTCTTAATAAGTATAATAAATAATCGGCATTACCGGAAGTTGTTACTTGCAAAAGAGTTCAAAACACGGTTGAACAAATATACAAAAGAAAGGGTTGCACCTTATGGCGCAACCCTTAATTCTTTTTTGACGTGTAGTGGGCACGAAATTATTCTGGATCATTATCAAATGTTCCGTCTGCCAGCGCTTTCTCGTATGCATCAAGAATAACCTTCTGGATGGCTTCACGAGTCTTTGAGTTAATCGGATGTGCGATATCTCTGTAATCCCCTTCAATAGTTTTGCGGCTTGGCATGGCGATAAAGTAGCCTTTCTCCCCGTCAATGATTTTTATGTCGTGTACAACGAACTCTTCATCGAATGTAACCGACACGATGGCTTTCATTTTGCCTTCTTTGTTCACCTGTCTGATTCTTACGTCTGTGATTTTCATCAGTCTTCTCCTTTTCAGCTTTCAAATCCATAACGATCGTTAACCTCAACCACAACTTTAACTTTGTCCGGAGCACCGATGAAAGAAGAGTCCGGCCGCAATGTTGTACGGCTTTCCACGATGCAGTTTTCGATGTATGTGTTATCCCCGATGTGAACATCATTAAGGATGATTGAGTTCTTGATTGTTACGTTGTTTCCTACATAAACCTTTTTGAAAATGATGGAGTTTTCCACGTAGCCGTTTAAAATGCTTCCGCTGGAAACAAGGCTGTTTTTGACAACGGCGCCCGGATTGTATTTTGCAGGCGGGTTGTCGTCCATTTTGGAATATACATCCGGATATTCTCTGAAGAAATAATCTCTTATATCTTTTTTCAGGAAGTCCATATTTGTATTATAGTAGGAGTCTACTGTGGCAATGTTGCTCCAGTAGGTATCCAGCTCGTAGGAGTATATTCTCTTTAATTCCTTATATCGAATAAGAATATCTTTGACGAAGTCGTAACGGTCTTCATTCATTGTCTGCTCAATAAGTTCAATAAGCGCACGACGTCTGATCAGGTAAATGCCTGCAGAGATCATGTTGTTCTTTGTAATGAGCGGCTTTTCCTCAAATTCCACAATACGATTGTCTTCGTCTGTTCTTACAACTCCAAAACGGTTAACGGATTCGTCCGCCGGCATGGATTTTGTAACAACGGTAATATCAGCTCTCTTTTCGATGTGATATTCAAGGAGCTTGTTGTAGTCCATTTTGTAAATGCCGTCGCCGGATGCAATAATTACATAGGGTTCATGGCTGTTTTTCAAGAATGTAAGGTTCTGAGCAATTGCATCTGCCGTACCTCTGTACCAGAAACCGTTGTCTGAAGTAATTGTAGGGGTGAATACGAAAAGTCCTCCCTGCTTACGTCCGAAATCCCACCACTTGGATGAACTGAGGTGCTCGTTAAGAGACCTGGAGTTGTACTGGGTAAGAACCGCAACTTTCTGTACATGAGAATTGGACATGTTACTAAGTGCGAAGTCTATTGCTCTGTAGCTGCCTCCCACAGGCATTGCTGAAATTGCACGCTTGTTGGAGAGTTCTTTCATTTTAGTTGAGTTTCCTCCGGCGAGGATTATTCCGATAGCTCTCATACCTGGTCACCTGCCTTTATAATATTATGTCCCGAAGGAAGTTGCTTTTCTGTATAGTCTGAATAATTTGTGGTTCCCGATATTGCAACGTTCTTTCCGATTGTTACGCCTGCAGGTATAAAGGAATTTTCCCCGATTGTAACCATTCCTGCGTTGTAAATGTCCGGTCTGAATTCGTTAGGAGCTTCTTCGCCTACGCCGATGTGCGCATTGTCTTCAACGGTACAGCTTTCAGCGATTATGGCTTTATCTACCGTACAATTCGCACCAATGGAGGTGGACTTCATAATTATGGAGTTTCTGACCTCTGTGTTAGGCCCTATGTAAACGCCCGGTCCGATAACGGAAGAATAAACCTTTCCATGAATTTCCGCTCCCTCACTGATGATGGCTTTTTCTATAACCGCATCCGGAGCAATATACTGAGGAGGAATGACCTCAGACTTTGTGTAGATCTTCCAGAATTCTTCGTAAAGGTTAAATTCCGGAACAATGTCTATAAGCTCCATGTTTGACTGCCAGTAGGCTTCAAGAGTTCCCACATCTTTCCAGTAGCCGTTGTATTCGTAAGCAAAGATACGCTTTCCGTTTTTGTGGCAGTGTGGAATAATGTGTTTACCGAAGTCGCAACCCGGCTGCTCGGAAAGTTCTATAAGAGAATCCCTTAAAACCTTCCAGGAGAAGATGTAAATACCCATGGAAGCGAGGTTGCTTCTTGGGTGTTCAGGCTTTTCTTCAAAGTCTGTAATTCTTTTTTCGTCATCTGCTATTACAATGCCGAAACGATGGGCTTCTTCCATAGGTACAGGTATGGTGGCCATTGTTATGTCTGCATTATGTTGTTTGTGGAAATCCAGCATGAGCTCGTAGTCCATTTTGTATATGTGGTCTCCGCCGAGAATAAGCACATAATCCGGATTGTAGTACTCCATGTACTTTAAGTTCTGGTATATGGCATTTGCCGTACCTGTATACCACTCACTGCTGTTGCTTTTTTCGTAAGGAGGAAGAATTGAAACACCTCCCACGTTTCTGTCCAGATCCCATGGAATACCTATTCCTATGTGGGTATTTAGACGAAGCGGCTGGTACTGGGTAAGAACGCCCACTGTATCAAGGCCGGAGTTAATGCAGTTACTGAGTGGAAAGTCTATTATTCTGTATTTTCCACCAAACATTACTGCGGGTTTTGCAATTGAAGATGTGAGTACGCCGAGACGCGAGCCCTGTCCGCCTGCGAGCAGCATAACTATCATTTCTTTTTTTATCACCGCCGATACCTCCCAATGATGTCATAATAATACTTTCACTCAGAAGTATACCATAAATTTTGAAATAAATAAATTAAATTATTCCAAAAAGAGCGTTTTATGGCGCAAAATGAAGAAATATGCTACAATATTTTCGGATTGTTTGATTATTTTTGAAAAATCTTCTTTCTGTTGAACAAATGTTAAAAATGTTAAGAATTGCCGTAAAGCCTTAAAACAGTGGCTTTTGGCGAAAAAATGACGGAGTTTGTTCTTCTTGCTTTAGGGTGTATAATACTAATGTTTAAACATGTTAAAAGAATAGTTAAATTTTCGAATGAACGGAGAGGGAAACTTTATGCTGGCTCATATGATATGCTTTTTTATAACCGGAATACTTTACTTTTGTCTTTTGTATACATTGCTGGACAGAAAAGTGAGAAAATATTATCTGCTTTTTAAAATGTTTTCCAGCACAGCATTTATGGGAACGGCCGTTTACATGGGCCTTGTAAGCGGAAACACCAAAAATCTGCTAATTATGCTTCCTGCCTTTGTGTTTTGTTACCTGGGAGACTACTTCCTGGGCGTACATAAAAGAGTGGTAAAACAGATTTATCTTTACCTCGGAACTGCGGCGTTTTCTCTCGGCCATATTGCTTTTATAACCTATTTTTGCGTAAGGAACGGCTTTGAGGGTTACGAACTTATCTTCCCGATTTTGGGCTGTGTGTTTGTGTTCTTTATTTCCCGTTGGGACAAGTACGATTTCGGAAGATTCAGGGGACCTGCCTTTGTATATGGTGCCGTACTTTTTACCATGGCCGGAAAAGCTGTCATGAACGAAATACTTTTCCCTTCAAGAGGAAATCTTCTTTTGGCAATAGGAGCAATTTTCTTTATCATTTCCGATTATTTGATAATGGTCCTTTATTTTAGAAAAAAGAAGGGCTGGACAATACATGGCTGGAACCTTGGAACTTACTATGTTGCAATGTATTTTATGGCGATCAGTCTTTTCCGCGCATAGGTCTTTTGGCATTAAAGTATTGTAATAAGAAGGATTATAAGGTAATATTGTTGTGCTTGCGGGCGTAGTGGAATACATACCGTAAAGAGAGAGTTGAAAAATGAGTGAAAATTATTTAGAAAAAGGCAATAAAAACAGAAGAAATAACATGAACAACCTGCTTGTTATCCTTGTTGCAATGAGCATCCTGCTGGTTGTTGTCCTTGTGGCTATTTTGTTCGTTGAATTAAGCGGGAAGGGTCCTGCAGAAAATGATGGCGACAAGACTAAGACGGAAATTGTCCAAAATGGAGAAAAGGGCAACGAAAACAAAGACCCGAAGATAAATGACGAAAAGGACCCCGGTACGGAAGACGCTCCTGCCACACCGACACCTAGTCCTACTCCTGTTCCTGCAATATCTGTGGAAGAAAAGAGAATGCTTTCTTTAACTCCTGAAAAAGTGGAAGAGGTTTACGGCGCAAGTGTTAAGAAATACGGGGTTATGAACTACAGCAAGTATGTATCCGGAAATGTGGTCGTTTTTACGGAGTCCCCGCTTGTGGAGGACGAAAGCCTTGCAAAGCTTATTTCTCAGGCTGCGGAAGAAGCGGAGAAAACCGGTCTTGAAAAGATAAATTCCATGGCGGTTGACTTGAATCCTGAAGAGAGCAATCTTGTTGTTAATTACGATTCCTATGCAAACGGCGTATTTGTTTCGGTTGTATATAAGATTACCTGCGAAACCGTTAAAGGTGCGGAAAAGACTTTGGTTACATCTTACCGTCCGCACGTATACAACACTCTTACAAAAGAAGAGGTTGCTGAAGAAGATTTTGTTAAGGAGTGCTATCTTCCTATAATAAAGGAAAGGGTTGCGGCACATTTTATTCAGGAATTTGAAACAGAGGCTCAGAATAAGGGCACAACAGCGGACGCTGCAATTGAAGCAGCACAGGCTAAAACCTTCCTTGACGGGGCAACCGCTTATTCGGCTAAAGATTATACAAAATTTTACGTAACAGATAAAGAACTGGTATTTTGCTTTGATAAGGATGCTCTTATAAAGCACGATGCTTTCCAATATCCGGTAGACCTTACGGAAGCGAAAGCCTTCCTTAAGTTTGAACTTTCGGACGGAGCCGCAAAGGGACCATACATAAGAGAAGATCTGGACCCTAACGGAAAAATGATAGCCTTTACCTTTGACGATGGTCCTCATATTGCAAGAGAAAAGGAAATATGCGATTTCTTTAATGAGCATAATGCAAGAGCAACTTTCTTCTCCAACTGCGGTGAAGAAAGAAAAGGAAGATACGGTTCTTTAACCTATCTTTACAATAACGGAATGGAGGTCGCAAGCCATACATACAACCATTGCTCCTTTGATTCTGTCGGTACAAGTTTTGCAAAGTATGTAAACGAAGATTATTCAAGATACTGGTACGAAGTAAACATGAATACCCTTGCCATTGCGCAGTATACAGGTTATGCACCGGATTATGTAAGATACCCGGGCGGCCAGTTTAAGTGGGAAGTGGATTACGACTATTTAGGAAAGTATGCCTGCTACCCTTCAATAAACTGGACCATAGATACGGAAGACTGGTCCAAAAACAATAAAGAGGCATACAGCCCTAAAGATTATGCTCACACAACGGACTCTGCGGAAGTAACGGAAACAAAGGTGTCCAAAACCGTTAAAACAATTTTGGATAACGCAGAGGACGGAGCAATAATCCTTATGCACTCCATTTATCAGAACTCCGTAACGGCTGCCAAGAGAGCGGTTGAAGAGTTACAGGCTCAGGGCTACCAGATAGTTACTGTTTCAGAGCTTTTCTATTACAAGGGAATAACTCCTGAAAACGGAAAGATATATAAATCCGCAAAGGATGCGCCGCAATAAAGAACTTGCCTAATTTTCGGCAAGGTGCTATAATTTAACCAAGTTAATAAAAATGCCAAGAGATTAAGAGTCAGGCAAAATAAACTGTGAGGAACAGTTTATTTTCGCTTGGCTTTTTTGTTTTTTCGGGCTTTTTACACAGGTATTGTGAAAGGAGAAAAAATATGTATGACGTTGTTATAATCGGAGCGGGTGTTACGGGAAGTTCCGTTGCAAGAGAACTTTCTCGCTACCAGCTTAAGGTTGCGGTTCTTGAAAAGGAACCGGACGTTTGCGAAGGAACTTCAAAGGCCAACAGCGGAATAGTGCATGCGGGTTTTGATGCGGTTCCGGGAAGCCTTAAAGCAAAGCTTAACGTAATAGGAAATAAGAGAATGGAGGCCCTTTCAAAGCAGCTTGACTTCCCTTTCAGGAAGAACGGTTCCCTCATCATTTGTACGGAAGAGGAGGGAAAGCCAACCTTGGAAAAACTTCTTAAGCAAGGCGTGGAAAACGGGGTTGAGGGCCTTAAGATAATTAGCGGAGATGAGGCAAGAAAAATGGAACCTGCTCTTTCCGGGGATGTATTGTATGCGCTTTATGCACCAAGCGGCGGAATTGTTTGTCCTTTCGGCCTTACGATTGCCCTTGCGGAGAATGCTTGTGTAAACGGTGTGGACTTCTTCTTTGACTCTCCTGTAAAGAATATTACAAAGGGCGAGGCCGGCTACCTGGTAGAGACACCGGAAAAGACCTTTGAGGCAAAGGCTGTTGTTAATGCGGCCGGAGTTTATGCAGACGTTTTGCATCACATGGTCAGCAAGACTCCTTTAAAGATAATTGCAAGAAGAGGTGAATACAGCCTTTATGACAAGCAGCTTGGAAAAATGGTGGACCACACGATCTTCCAGCTTCCTTCAAAGCTTGGTAAGGGTGTTCTTGTAACACCTACCGTACATGGCAACCTTCTTCTCGGACCGACTGCAGAAGACATTGAAGACAAGGAAGATACGGCAACAACCGCAAAGGGACTTGCTCTTGTACAGACAAAAGCAGCGGAAAGCGTAGACAAAATGCCTTCCGGCAGAATGATGATAACCTGCTTTGCAGGCCTTCGTGCCCACGAGGTAAATGATGATTTTGTTATTAAAGAACTTGAAGATGCGGAAAACTTCTTTGATGTTGCGGGAATTGAGTCTCCGGGACTTACCTGTGCTCCTGCAATAGGCGAATATGTTGCAGAAATGGTGCTTAAAAAAGTTCCTGCGGAGAAAAAAGATAATTTCCTTGAAACAAGGGAAGGAATTAAGCACATTGCAGACTTATCATTTGAGGAAAGAAAGGAACTTATAAAGAAGAACCCGGCTTATGCGGTTGTGGTCTGCCGTTGCGAGACGGTTACCGAAGGCGAAATAATTGATGCCATAAGAAGACCGCTTGGGGCAAAGACTCTGGACGGAATTAAGAGGCGCACAAGAGCCGGAATGGGAAGATGTCAGGCAGGCTTTTGTACTCCAAAGACAATGGAACTGATCGCAAACGAATGGAACATGCCACTTGAAGAAGTAGTTAAGTCAGGGAGGTGCTCACATGTATTATGATATCGTTATTATAGGCGGCGGCCCGGCAGGCCTTGCCGCAGCAATTCCCGCAAGAGAAGCGGGAATAGAAAAAGTACTTATTCTTGAAAGAGACACCCAGCTTGGCGGAATTTTAAACCAGTGCATACACAATGGTTTTGGACTCCATACTTTTAAGGAGGAACTTACGGGACCGGAATATGCTGCAAGGTTTATAAAAAAAGTTGTGGACATGAAAATAGAATACAAGCTTGGAACCATGGTAATAGACCTTTCCAAAGACAGAAAGGTTACTGCAATGAACCGTGAAGAAGGACTTTTTGAAATTGAGGCCGGTGCGGTTATTCTTGCCATGGGCTGCCGCGAACGTCCAAGAGGCGCCCTCGGAATTCCGGGCTTTAGACCTGCGGGTATATTCTCTGCGGGTACCGCCCAGAGATTTGTTAATGTTGAGGGCAAAATGCCGGGTAAAGAGGTTGTAATACTTGGCTCCGGAGATATTGGACTTATTATGGCAAGAAGAATGACGCTTGAGGGAGCAAAGGTTAAGGCTGTTGCAGAGGTAATGCCTTATTCCGGCGGACTTAAGAGAAATATTGTGCAGGGTTTAAATGACTTTAACATTCCTCTTAAACTCAGCCACACGGTTGTGGACATTAAGGGCAAGGAAAGAGTTGAAGGCGTTACAATAGCAGAAGTTGATGAAAGAAGAAGACCGATTCCGGGTACTGAGGAATATATTCCTTGTGATACTTTGCTTCTTTCTGTGGGACTTATTCCGGAAAACGAACTTACAAACGGCGCCGGAATAGAAAT
>JAILFQ010000273.1 GCA_024697505.1 Lachnospiraceae bacterium | reverse complement strand
CATTAATGAACAGTTTAAACATCAGTGCAAGCGGTATGTCTGCTCAGCGTACAAGAATGGACTTAATAGCACAGAATGTTGCAAACGTTAATACAACAAGAGATGAGAACGGTAATCCGTACAGAAGACGTACCGTTACATTTGTTGAGCAGTCCAAAGACAAAGCTGAGTTTGAATCTTTACTTGCAGCTAAAAAAACAGGTCTTTCTTATACCTCATCTGTAGGAAAAGGTGTAAAAATTTCTTCTATTGTTGAAGATCATGTTACAGCTATGAAAAAGGTTTATGAACCTGAAAATCCGGATGCGGACGAAGATGGTTATGTTACTTACCCTAATGTGGATACCGTAACAGAAATGACAAACCTCATTGATGCCAACAGATCTTATGAAGCAAATGTTACAGCTTTTAATGCAACAAAAAATATGGCATTGAAGGGTCTGGAGATCGGACAATAAAGATAAGACCGCTTAAGCGGAAAAGAGGGTAAAAAATGGAGATTTCATCTGTATTTAATCAAGCGTCCATACTCGAGTCTTTAAAAGACGGAAAAAGTGGTAAAGTTGCGGCTGCATCCGATAATACATCCACCTTTGAAGCCTTACTTAATTCTGCCAAAGGCCTGGTGAATGAGACCGAAGAGTATACAAATGCCGCAGAAAAAGCAGAACTTGAATATATGCTTGGTCTTAACGACAATGTTACAGATCTTCTTATAGCACAGACTAAGGCTAATGTTTCTTTGCAATATACAGTTGCCGTAAAAAATTCGGTGCTTGATGCTTATAAAGAAATAATGAATCTTCAGTTCTAATAATATGAAGTAACAAAGAGGAAGGGAATCATGCAAGAGAGAGCAAAGGAATTGCTTAAAAAACTTCTTGAATATTGGAATAAATGGACAACAAAACAGAAGACCATTATTGTCAGTGTTGCAGCAGGTGCAATACTGCTTATTGGTATTTTTGTTGCTGTGCTTTCAAGAACAAAATATGTTATGGTTTATGAATTCGAGAATACCAAGGCTGCAAGTAATGCGGTAACTCTCCTCAGAGACAATACCATAACCACAAAACTCGGGTCAGACAATGTGTCCGTTCTTGTAGATCAAGACAGTTACTCAGATGCTCTTATGGTACTTGCTACGAACGATGTTTCCGGTGAAGACTTCACAATGGCAGACCTTCTTGATACCGGTATTACAACCACCAACGCAGAATATCTTGTAAGACAGCATCTTTATCTTAAAGATGAGATGATCAGAGCCGTTAAAAAGGTTACCGGTGTATCGGATGTTACTATTTCTTATGTTCCAAAAGATACTTCCAACAGAATTCTTGTCACAAACAAAGAAACTCCTGTAAGTGTTATGCTTGTTACTACGGGTTCTTTCAATTCAAATTCAGCGGAAACAATTGCGACATATATTAATTACGCTGTAGGAAACTCAGATCCGAAAAGCGTTACCGTTGTGGACCACAAGGGCCAGATTCTTTATGACGGAACAGAAGATGAAGAATCCAAAGAAATATCCGTATATGACAGAATAGCTCTTGAAGAGCATTATGATGAAAAGTATAAGGATGAAATTACGGGAGCACTTCTTTTAAACGGTTTTACCGAAGTTGATGTAGTTCCTCATTTGGATATTAATTACGATAAAGTTGAAGAACTTTTTGAAGAATATATTCCGCTTACAGACGAAATATACGGAGTTCTTATTGAAAGACACACAACAGACTCTACAGGAACCACCACAGGCGGAGATGTTCCCGGAACAGATTCAAATGATGAGCCGGATTATTATATTTCGGAAAGTGGTGGCGGCACAACTTCATCATCTACAGAAGATTTATTTTACCAGCCAAGTAAAAAGGTCACAAATAAGATTTATGACCTTGGTGTTATTTCGGATGATTCTTCTTCCATAACTGTTACAGCCGTTAAAGTAAATCAGGTAACTGAAGAATTACTTAGAAGAAGAGGCCTTCTTGAAGAGGTTTCTTATGAGGACTTTAAAGCCAATAATTCGGAACTTACTTTTATTACCGACGAAAACAAGTTAAATAATTATATAAGTGTTATATCTATGGCAACGGGAATCAGTGCAAACAATATTCACCTGTCCGCATATGAAGTTTTTGATTTTACCGAAGAGCCATCTCCGGCAAACTGGTCATTTATACTTCAGATCGTACTTGCGGTATTGCTTCTTGGATTCCTTCTGTTTGTAATAATCAGAGGCCTTTCACCGGTTGAGGTTATGGAACTTGAGCCTGAACTTTCGGTTGAACAGCTTCTGGCAACAACCAAGGATAACCAGTCTCTTGATGATATAGAATTTAGCGAACAGTCTGAGACCAGAAAGATGATAGAGAAGTTCTTTGATGAAAATCCGGAGGCTGTTGCTCAGCTTCTTCGTAACTGGTTGAATGACGATTGGGAGTAAAGTGAGGGGAGATTATGGCAGGAAAAAAAGCTAATGAACTTAATGGCGTACAAAAAGCCGCAATTCTTCTTATTACTCTTGGGCCTGAAAAGTCTTCCAAGGTTTTCAAGCACTTGAAGGAAGAGGAAATTGAACAGCTTACTCTTGAAATTGCAAATACGAGGACTGTAAGTCAGTCGCTTAAAGAAGAAGTGCTTGATGAATTTTATGAAGTTTGTCTTGCACAGCAGTATATTGCGGAGGGTGGTATTAATTATGCCAAAGACCTTCTTGAAAAAGCTCTCGGTAACGATAAAGCAATTGAAGTTATCGGTAAACTTACCGCATCACTTCAGGTTCGTCCTTTCGAATTTATCAGAAAAACAGATGCTTCTCAGCTTCTTAACTTCATACAGGATGAACATCCTCAGACAATAGCACTTATTCTTTCATATCTTTCTACTCAGCAGGCGGCTGCGATCATTTCGTCTTTATCTCCGGATAAACAGGCGGATGTTGCAAAACGTATTGCCCAGATGGACAGAACGTCACCTGATATTATTAAAGAGGTTGAAAGAATACTTGAGCGTAAACTTGCTTCCCTTGTTAACCAGGATTACACAATTGCCGGTGGTGTTGATGCCATCGTTGATATCATGAATACTCTCGATCGTGGTACAGAAAAGCACATTATGGAAACTCTTGAAATTGATGAGCCGGAACTTGCCGACGAAATCAGAAGAAAGATGTTCGTATTCGAAGATATCCTTACTCTCGACGACAAGTCCATACAGCGTGTACTTCGTGAAGTTGATAATAATGAACTTGCTATGGCTCTTAAGAGCGCCAATGAAGAAGTTCAAAATGCTATATTTAACAACCTTTCAAAGCGTCTTGCTTCAATGATCCGCGAGGATATGGATTATATGGGACCTGTACGTATGAAGGATGTTGAAGAGGCTCAGCAGAAGATTGTTAATATTATTAGAAAGCTCGAAGATTCAGCAGAAATTGTTATTGCTAGAGGTGGAGGTGACGAAATCATTGTCTAATCTTCTTAAACGTGGAAGTATTGTTAA
>JAILFQ010000271.1 GCA_024697505.1 Lachnospiraceae bacterium | reverse complement strand
AGCCACATCACAGGCGTAAGATGTCCTACGCCTGTGATGTGGCTAAGGATCTTGAGTTTAAGAAAGACCTGCATATTTTTAACTGGGAAAAACTTATCATTGATAAGATTGATGGGTTCCAGCAAAAACTGCTTGGTTATGACAAAAAGAGAATAGCTGTTTCCGGAAATGTTCAAAGAATCGTTGAGTTCCTAAATGTTCTGTTTCAGGCGGTTACCTATTTGTTCCTGGGAATAAAGGTTTTTAACAATCATCTAAGCATAGGTGATTTTACAAGGGGTATTTCCGCACTTATGAACTTTATGTCCATTTCCGTTTACCTTACACCGCAAATGCTGAACATTAATGATTCTACTTTCTATTTGCACAAATACAAATCTTTTTTAAATACCAGAAGTAAAAATGATAGTGAAGAGGAGTGCCGCGGCCTTGAAGATGTTGACCCGGATAATGTGGAAATCGAGTTTAAAGATGTATCCTTCAGATATCCAAACAGCACAAACTATGTTCTTAAACATGTTAATCTTAAAATAAAACATGGGAAAAAGCTTGCCATAGTGGGATATAACGGGGCGGGTAAAACCTCATTGATACTTTTGCTTATGAGATTTTACGACCCCACAGACGGAAAAATCCTGCTGAATGGCGTTGATATACGAAATATTAAGTATAAAGACTATATCAAACTTTTCTCATCCGTAAATCAGGACTTTTCTCTTATGGCTTTTTCCATAGCCGAAAATGTTTCCTGTAAACCTTCCATGTCTGCGGAAGAAAAAGAAAAGATAGAAGAGCTTGTTAAGCAAAACGGCATGGCAGAAAAGATGAAAAAGATGTACAGAGGAATAGATACTCCTGTAACTAAGGTCCTGGAACCTTCGGGAATAGACTTTTCCGGGGGTGAGAAGCAGTGCATAGCTATAAGCAGGGCCTTGTACAAAAATACGCCAATACTTGTAATGGACGAGCCTACATCATCATTGGACCCGATAGCTGAGCAGAAGATTTACAAGAAGTTTTCCGAAATGTCAGACGGGCGTACCTCGGTTTTTGTGTCTCACCGTATTTATAGTACAAAGTTCTGTGACAATATCGCTGTTTTTGAAAAAGGCGAAATGGTGGAGTACGGAAGCTTTGAGGAACTTATAAACAATAAGGGGCTGTTTTACTCATTCTACAAACAGCAGGCTGATTATTTTTTAAATGATAAAGAAAGGTAAATGTTTTAGTAAACGATATAAACATTGCTTCTCTCTAACCTAATCTTTTATGGTTTTTAAATCCGTTTTTGTGGGTAGAATTTTACCTGCGCTAAGTGTTAAATATAATAAGATTTCTAAATGTCGGTAAAGACCGGACCGGACACGTATGTGCGGTTGTCGGCAAGGCGGGATTTAAGGCGTGTTTAAAGGCACGTTTAAAGGACTTATACACTTAAGGGGGTAAATAATGTCGGATATAAAAAAGATCAGTTTAAAGCCTGCTAAATGCGCGGTGGATCTTGGAGACGGAAGCGAAAGAGGCTTTTACGTAAACCAGGATTATATTCTCAGAAAGCTTTTAAGACCGCACAGGGCTATAAATATTATGTATTGTTATTATCCTTTGGACGAAACCTGGCCTAAGAGGGCACAGGATGCCTTTGCGGACAAGGAAGTCGGCTTTGCCTGGGACTACCCGTACGACAACTACTTTCCATACCTTGGCGGGCTTAACGGAAAGACGGACGGGGAGCCTTTTACCTGTATGCAGGATATAAGAAAGCACGGGCAGGACGTTATTCTTACAATGACTGTGGATCCGCATATTTCGGATGAACATATTAAGGCAATAGCAAAAGATTTAAGGCCTTACGGAAGGCTTATGCTCCGCCTTAATCACGAAGCAACGGGAGACTGGTTTTCCTTTACAAAAAGAGCAAGTTACAAAGAGATAGCAGACTTCTTCCTTCATTTCAGAGACATATTTGCTGTGGAAGCACCTAACGTAAAGCTTATTCTTTGCGCCGGTGCCATAGAAAATTCCGGCTCCGGAAAGCTGGAAAAGGAAGAGGACTTCCTTGAAGCATATAAAAATACGGATATCTGGTCTATAGATGACTACATTGCCCTTAACTGGGGCTGGCCGTACGAGGTTGCGGAAAAAGATAACAATTCCCACAAGCTTACAGATCCTAAGGTGATCTATAAGAAAGCAAAGGATTCTTTTAACAGACTCATGGAACTTAGCGGCGGCGTTAAAAGACCGTTTGTAATGTCCGAGCTTAACGTGGACGGAGATGTAACGGGCCAGGAATTACAGGCAAAGATTTTTAACGATTTTATTGAAGAGGTTAAAAAGGACGGCGAGGGCTGGTTTTCCGGCTTTACCATGTACCAGTTCAGAGACGACGGAAGACTTGGTCTTGAGCAGACAGACTTTAACAATAAAAACGAAGGCATAGAGCAGCCGCTTTTGAAGACCTACAAAAACATCATTCATGATGATTTCTTTAAGCCGCAGATTAAAGACGAGGGAAGCGCAACACTTCCGGTAACCCTTAGATGGGGCGGCTCCGAAGATGCAGATGGCTTTGGAATGGAACTTTCTTTTGAAGGCCAGCCTGTATTTGCGGAGGTAAATTTTGAGGGCAGTTTAAAAGATGCCAACCTAATGATGGAGATAAACGGAAGCTGGATTTATAAGGCTCCGGGTGCTACCTTTGCAGACCTTATGCCTGCGTTTTACAATAAGCCGCTTACGGGCCCATGCAAGCTTTCCCTTAATTTCTTTGCACCTCCGGCAGACGGCAAAAACGCAGAAACTTCAAAAAAGGACTGGGATGTAAACTACTACACAAGCCTTACGGAACTTCCGAAGGTAAGACTCAGATTTGAGCCGGTAATGAAGCTTGATAAATAAGGGTTGATAAATAAAGCAACCGGCAACAGGTCTATTTTATATATTTGCTTATTTCATTTTTTTCATAACTCATTTTAGTGAAAACCGGCTTACACGTCTCATTTCGTGCAAGCCGGTTTTGTTCTTTTCATTTAGTTTTCTTTCTTCATGTGTACATCCAGCTGATTGAAAGGAATTTCAATGTTGTTCTTTGCAAAAGCATCATTAACGGTTTCCTGAATTCTCCACTTGGCTGTCCAGTAGTCTGCGGAGTTGACCCAGACACGGAAGCCTATGTTTATGGAGCTGTCCGCAAATTCTCCGAGGAAGATGGTAACCTCTTTATCTTTAAGGGTTGCTTCGTCTTCTTCGAAAACCTTCTGAAGAACTTCTTTAACAAGCTTTATGTCTGTGCCGTAGGCAACAGGAAGTGTAAAGTCCAAACGTCTTTCCTTTTCCTTGGAAACGTTTGTTATGTTGCTGTTGGAAAGGGCACCGTTCGGAACAACTATTGTTTTGTTGTCCGGTGTCTTAAGTGTTGTGTAGAAAATATCTATGGAAGTAACCGTTCCTTCGTTACCGCAGGAAACAATGTAATCTCCTATAACAAAAGGCTTTAATATAAGAATTAAAACGCCGCCCGCAAAGTTTGAAAGGCTTCCCTGCAAAGCAAGACCAATGGTAAGACCTACAGAACCAAGCACTGCAACAAGAGTTGTGGTTGCAAGACCGAAGACTTCAAATATTGCGAAAATGGTAAGCGCATAAAGACCTATCTTTATTAAAGAGAGCAGGAAGCTTTCCACGCCTTTTTCCATTTTGGCTTTTTCCATGCCCTTTTTGGCAAGCTTAACAACCCAGTTTATAACCTTCTTGCAGACTATGTAAATAACAACAGCAATAAGAATACGTATAATAACCGGAAGAATGGTTGTTATAAAATATTCCTTAAAATTACCCAGGTTGGTTTCAAGAGACTCAAGGGTGTCCTTTGAAAAAACAGCTGTAGGTGTGGGGGTTGCGGCAGTAGATGTAAGCACCGCAGTTAAAAAATTTTGAATCATTTAAGATAATCCTCCTTTGTATTACTTCCCCGTGGAAGTTGAATTAAACGGTTAAAAAGAATTATAATGTTAATAGAAAAAATAATCAATGAACAATTGGGCACATTAAGGTTATAAAATTGGCCGCCGGGGCAGAAAAATACCGTAAGCAATAAAGCAGCCAATAAAGAAACTGATAAAGAAGCAGATATAGAAAAAAAAGAAGTGAATAAGGAAATGAATAAGGAAATGAATAAAGAAATGAATAAAGAAATGAATAAAGAAATGAATAAAGGAATGAATAAAGAAATGAATAAAGAAGACAAAACCGGAATTCTGGTGGGCGGTGCACCTCTTTTAAAGACGGAAGAGGTCCTGTTGAAAATGATAGAAGAGGTCAGAAGATCAATAAAAGAAGAAACGGCAGAAACCGGCGCAAATGATGGGGCAAATTCGGATTCCGCCATAATCATAGCCGCAGACCGGGGAATAGATTTTTTTGTGAGAAACAAGATAAAGCCGGATATCTGGCAGGGGGACATGGACTCTACGGATGCGGAGCTTAGAAGAAAAGTTGAGGAAATGATGCCTGAACTGGAAACCAGGACCTGTTCTCCCATAAAAGACTTTACGGACACCAAGATCTGTACGGATATTCTTCTGGAAAAAGGCTGCAGGGATCTGCATATATTCGGCGGTGTTGGGGGAGAAAGAGCAGACCATACCCTTGCAAACATACAGCTTCTTTTTGAACTTGCCAAAAAAGACGTTTATGCCTGCCTTTATTCGGATACAGGCAATATGTTTGTGCTTAACGGCCCCGCAACTTATGAATTTCCAAAAAAAGAAAAGGGAGACATATCGGTTTTTGCCCTTACGGATATTGCAAGGGGAGTTAAGATAAAGGGACTCTTTTACGAATACGAAGGAGATCTTAAAAACGATTTTGCTCTTGGAGTAAGCAACTCTTTTTGTGGAAAAGAGGGCAGCATAAGCCTGGAAGAAGGGGCGGTTTTAATAGTGGAGAAGGAGTAAAATCTGATTTTTTGCCCTTGCACCCCCTAAATCAGAGAAAAAGCAAGAAAGAGGGGGTGCAGGGTAAACCAATAATTTAATTATGCACCCCCTAAATCAGAGAAAAGGCTTCAAAAAGGGGGTGCAGGGTAAACCAATAATTTAATTATGCACCCCCTAAATCAGAGAAAAGGCTTC
>JAILFQ010000224.1 GCA_024697505.1 Lachnospiraceae bacterium | reverse complement strand
TGTTTCTATCTTTGTGCAATATGGAGCAAAAACATCTCTTAAAGTGTCCATATTTAGTCCAAGCTTTTCTGCTGTTTCGGTATTGATCGTTGCGGTACCGTTGTCAAATGTCTTAACAGGAGTTGTTGCAGGGTCTGCACCGTTAACCGCAATTTCCACAACCATCTTTGCTGTTTCTACGCCAAGATTTGCATAGTCAACGCCGTATCCAAGGAAAGCTCCGTTAAGTGCGAAGGAATCCGCTCCTGTGTAATGAGGGATCTTTGCATTTGCAAGTGTTTCGTAAATAGAAAGTTCAGCTGTCATTATTGTGTTGTCTGTTGGTGTAAATACTGCATCCACACCGTCTGCAACCATAGCTTCCGCTGCAAGAATAACTTCCGAAACATTTGTACCTGTGTGCTCTACGTAAGCAATTCCCTTTGCTTCAAGGAAAGCTTTTGCAGCTGCTATGGAAGAAGTGGAGGCGTCCTGGCCCGCATCGTATAAAAGACCGATCTTGTCCGCGCTCTTATCTGCCGCAAAAATAAGATTCATAATTGCTGTTGTATCCAGGAAATCCGAAGTACCTGTTATATTTGCACCCGGCTTTTCAAGAGAATCTACTATCTGAGTTGCAACAGGATCCGAAACAGCCGCAAACACAACCGGGATCTTGTTGTCTTCCGTTGCAGCCTGCATTGCCATTGCAACAGGTGTGGCAACCGCTACCATAATGTCCACATCTTCCGCAATAAAGTTTGCGATTATCTGTGAAAGAACATTGGCATCTGCGTTGCAGTTATCATAAGAGATCTCAAAAGTAACGCCCAGTTCCTTACCCTTTTCTTCAAGAGTCTTTTCAATGTTTTCTACAATCTGGTTAAGAGAAGCATCATCAACATAGTTACAGATGCCTACTTTGATGGTTCCGTCATTCTTTGCGGAGCCGCATGCGGCAAAGCCTGCCATAAGTGCTGCAAATAAGATTACAGCGGTTACTTTCTTAAAAAAGTTCTTCATCGTTTTTTTCATTTTCATTCCCATCCTTTTCTTTTTTGGCTCTCGGCCTTCATTTTTATGTCTTGAATAAGAAAGAGAATGCTGGGAAAACAGGTGTAAATATAACAAAAAAGACCTGTCTCAGCATTTCTGCTGGGACAGGCCGTAATATACGTCCTGCGGTGCCACCCGGCTTGATGTACTTTTGGTACACCCTCTTACTCACACTGACATGTGATGACTTTTGTTTACGAAGTGCCTGCTCCGTCTCCCATACTAAGGTTGCCCTTTTCTGTTCGCCCTCAGAAGTCCATTGGGATTTATGCCCTCTGCTGATTTCCACCAAACACAGCTCTCTGTATGAAGACTGTAAATCTTACTCACTCTTCCTCAACGGTTTGATAATTTTATACCATCAGGCAAATTGTTTGTCAATACTTTTTCGTGAAAAAGTTTATCGATTTAGTGCATTAAAATCGCTCATCATCATTTTCGTCTATTCTGATTATATCATTGTCCTTTTTATTGTCTTTTTTATCCTCTTCATCAACCAAAAATGATATTTTCAGTCTGCGGTGTTTCTTCTCCCTTTTTCTCTTTGGGATCAGGTACACTATAAGACCGACGAAAGAAACTATGGTTACCACATAAGAAATTCCCCAGGACAAAGGAGTCTTCCAATATACCTTTATATGGCCGCTGCTTCCTTCAGGAATAGTTATCTGCACCTGTTTTTTATCACTGTCACTTACATAAAGCCTTTTTTCGCTGCCATCATTCATTTCATATTCACATACATAATACCAGTAATTGAACAACGGAAGTTCAAGTTCGGACTTTTCCGATGCTTTAACGTCAAACTCAAGGAGGTTTCCGGTTTTTTCATAGTTGCTTACAACAGCATCGCCGCCTAACACATTAATACGTCCGTTTAAATCCCTTTCTTCGCCGCAGGCACCCTGTAATAAGTATTCCCGGGCAGTAAAGCATTTAAATCCGTCATTTTCCGAATTGAAATTCGAGTAATGGTCCCCGGATTTTGTTCTTCCGTTTAAAAACCAGACATCGGTTATCAGCGTAATCATCATTACGGCAAACAGGAAGTACTTTATGTACTCCTTGTTTAAGAAGCTCTCGCCCTTTACTTCTCCATCTTCTATTGTTACAAGAGCCTCGCAAAAGGCTGCTACTGTAAATATGGTAACAAGAGCTAAAAATCTCCAAGGAAACTGGATTGAGTCTATGGTTTTTCCAAGTCCTTCAGGAACCACTTTAAAAATAAGGTCCCATGGGAAGTACGCCGACGAGTGCCAAACAGCCAGGAAAGAAAGTACAAGGTACTTTACAAGTTTCTTGTTTTTTCCTCTGTTCATAAAAGCGGTAACAAGCGCAAAAATCAGGCAAAGAGTAAGTGCAAAGCCTATGGTAAGAGGCATCTCCTCCCCTATTCCATTTCCAAAATCCTGATTTG
>JAILFQ010000201.1 GCA_024697505.1 Lachnospiraceae bacterium | reverse complement strand
TAAGCCTCACAAGAAAGACTTCTTTACAGACATGGGACTTTCTGTGATAGTTGCTTTAATAGATCTGGCTTTTCCTTATGTTTCCAGAATGTCTATGAGGGAACTTTTGCCTAATAATGCTTTCAGAACTTTTTTTATTGTTATGGGAGTTTTAGTTGCGGCCTATCTTTTAAGAGCGGTTTTTTCGTATTTTGTAACAGTTGTGGGACACCGCATGGGCACAATGGTAGAAGCGGATATGAGAGAAGATGTGTTTTCCCATATGCAGTCTTTATCATTTTCGTTTTTTGATAAAAACAGGACCGGTGTGCTCCTTGCCAGAGTTACAAACGATCTTTTTGAGATAGTGGAGCTTTCGCACCATGGTCCTGAAAATATAATCACCTGCACCTTAACATTGGTGGGGGCATTAATAATTCTTTTTACCGTTAATCCTATCCTTGCCCTCGTTTTACTTATAATTATGCCGGTTTGCATATTCTTTTCTCTTTATTGGAGAAGACAGATGCAAAAATGCAATGTGGAAGTAAAAAGGAAGACGGGAGAAATTAATGCAGCTATAGAAAGCGGTATATCCGGAATAAGGACTTCCAAAGCTTTTGCAAATGAAGCCGAAGAGGACAGAAAATTTGCGGTATCCAATTCTCATTTTAAGGCGGCAAAAGTCTTTTTTTACAAAGCAATGGGAGCTTTTAATGCAGGCATAGAAGCCACTGTGGGCATTATGCAGGTTGTGGTTATATCTGCCGGCGGTTTTCTTATTATGAAGGGACAAATGAACTATGTGGACCTTATAACCTTTACTTTGTATGTTTCCACTTTTACCACTCCGATACGAAAACTGGGACAGTTTATGGAACTTTACACACAGGGTATGGCAGGTTTTGAACGTTTTGTGGATATTATGAAAACAGAGCCTGAGATTAAAGACAAGCCTGACGCCGTAGAAATGGAAAGACCTTCCGGTAAAGTAGAATTTAATAATGTTAGCTTTTCTTACGATAACGGTGAGGAAGTATTAAGGAATATAAATGTTGTTATAAACCCCGGAGAAACTTTTGCCCTTGTAGGTTCTTCCGGCGGTGGAAAAACAACAATGTGCCAGCTTATACCACGTTTTTATGATGTGTGCGACGGAGAGATAAAAGTGGACGGTCTGGATGTAAGAGACGTTACTCAGAGCAGTCTTAGAAAGCATATAGGAATAATTCAACAGGACGTATTTATGTTTGCCGGTAAGATCAAGGACAATATCCGTTACGGGAAAATGGATGCAAGTGACGAGGAAATAGTAGAAGCCGCAAAGCTTGCCAGAATACACGACGAAATAATGAAAATGCCTGACGGTTATGATACATACGTGGGAGAAAGAGGAGTAATGCTTTCCGGAGGACAAAAACAAAGGATAAGCATAGCAAGAGCATTCCTTAAAAATCCGCCTATCTTAATTTTGGACGAGGCCACATCCGCCCTTGACTCTGTTACAGAGCAGCAGATACAGGAAAGTCTTGATAATCTTAGCAAAGGGAAAACAACAATTGTTATTGCCCATCGTTTATCTACCATAAAAAATGCAGACAGAATTGCTGTTGTGGATGATAAGCGTATAGTCGAGCAGGGAAGCAGAGCTGAACTTCTGGCTATGAACGGTGAATATGCAGCCCTTGAAAAAGCCCAGAATATTTCTTTTTAACAATTAAATATAAATGTTATATTGACATGCTTATTTTGATAAAGTAAAATCAACCTCGTAAAGTAGTTTTAAAAACTACATACATTTGAGATTAAAACCATAAAAGGAGTTTATTAAAATGAGTAATGTTAATGATTGGGTAATTTCAACAGATACAACTTGTGATCTTCCGGATAGTTTTATTAAGGAAAACGATATAGATCTTCAGCCATTGCATTATTTAATAGATGGTGTTGAATACGGGAAAGATCTGAAAGAAATCTCCATAGAAGAATTCTATAAAAAGGTTAGAGAGGGCGTAATGCCTGTTACAAGTGCTACAAATATGGATTATTGTTATAAATTGTTCTTAAACAGAGCAAAAGAGGGTAAAAAAGTACTTCATGTAGCTTTTGCTTCAGCACTCAGTGCATCCTGTTCCAATGCCTTTGTGGCGGCAGAAAAGGTAAAAGAAGAATACCCGGATGCGGTTATTAAATGTATAGATACCAAAACAGCCTCCGCAGGTCTTGGCTGTATGGTAAGAATGCTTGTTGAGATGAGGAAAAACGGGGCAAGTTTTGAGGATGCGGTAAATTTTGTTGAAAACAATAAGGCAAGATTCAGAGTTCATTTTACGGTTTACGATCTTTTCCATCTTGTAAAGGGTGGAAGATTAAAAAAGACTGCGGCAATTCTCGGAACAATCTTAAAGATACAACCGGAACTCCGCGTTAATGATGAAGGCGGTCTTGAAGCTACAGGAAAGGTTCGCGGCAGAAAGGCTGCAATAAACAAACTGGTGGATGAAATAGGTGAATGTGAGAATGCAAGTAATGTAACGGATATCTGCATATGCCATGCGGATTGTGAAACGGATGCAAACACATTGGCGCAAAAAATAAAGGAGAGGTATTCGTTTATTAAAAACGTATTTGTATCTCCTTTAAGCCAGACTCTTGGTTCCCATACGGGACCTGATGCACTTGTTATAGGTTACCTTGCAGGTTCCAGATAATACGTATTAATATCTTAACATGGAAATAACTCTCATTTTTTCGGACAAAGAATTGGAATTAACAAATTTTTTAAAGTCCGAAAGAGTGAGAGGTTTTGAAAAAAAGAATCCCTGAATTTTTGTTAGGCCGAAAGAGTAGAGCCTTCTGGCACATTCTGCGCTTTCAACTCCTACGGCGGATATATCCAGATTTAAATCTTTGCATATTAAAATGATATCTTTTAAGAATCTTTTGTCTCTTTCTGTTTCAAATTTTTCGTTTATAAAGTTCCTGTCAAATTTTATATTGTTAGCAGGAACATCTTTAATTACACCCAGAGTGCAAAGGGCAGACCCGAAATTGTCCAAAGCAACATTAAAGCCTCTTTCTCTTAAGGCTGTGACTGTGTTTATAAGGTTTTCGGCATCCTTAGAATAAATATCGGAAGAAAACTCTATTTCAAGTTCCGATGGTGGAATATTATATCTGTGGGCAATTTCTGAAAGCGTTTTTGCAAAAGAGCGGTTGTAAAGGTGTAATCTGGACATGTTAAGAGAAATGCACAGGTGAGCAAATTCCTTTTCTGTCCAGGTTTGCTTCATTCTGCAAACTTCTTCAAACATATATAAATCAAGTCTGGTAATAAACCCGTTTTTTTGGAAAATAGGAATATATAATTCAGGCAAACGTATGCCTTCTTCCGGATGAACCCATCTGGAAAGTGCTTCTGCGCCGCATACATTTCCGGAAACCATATCTACTTTAGGCTGGAAGAACACTCTGAACTGGCGGCCGATGATCGCATGGTACATATCAAATTCAATTTTATGCCTGTTTTCAATTGTAGTATCAGCCTCATCATAAACGCTGTAGCGGTTTTTACCATGTTTTTTTGCTTCATACATGGAGAAATCGCACTTGGAGAGGATTTCATCCAATGATGTTGTTGCGGGTTGATTAAGCACAATACCGATACTTAATGAAATGTGGGAGAGTATGTCTCTTCTAAAATCCAAAGTATCCATTCCTGCAAGCATGTTTTCCGCCATTGTTGTTACTTCTTTTGAAGAATGCGAGGAATTCAGCAAAATAACATATTCGTCTCCACCTATACGAGCGCAAAAACCATCTGTGTTTTTTTGAATAAGTTTGGAAATCTGGATAAGAAGATCGTCACCGAAGCTGTGACCGTAAGCGTCATTAACACGCTTAAAATTATCAACATCAAGAAAAAGGGCGTGAATAGATGTGTTTTCGTTTAAACGATCGTAAAAATCGTAAAGACCACGTCTGCTTGCAAGCCCTGTTAAATAATCTGTGTCAAAATACTTAAGTCGTCTTTTTAACATTTCCCCACCCCATAGTCATTTAGCCCTAAATATCATAGCTTATTTTCACATAAAAATCAATGATATTATCCTCCTATTAGCCTTTTAAATAATTACTTAGCT
>JAILFQ010000199.1 GCA_024697505.1 Lachnospiraceae bacterium | reverse complement strand
TTAAATACAAGGTGGGCAACAGCTATGTTTCTTCCAAGAGTTCCGGAATCCGTACCTGAGCCGGAGAAGAATTTAACCACATTTTCCACTGTTTCAGGCACCAGCGAAAGGATAACGTACATAAGCACCGTTCCGAATATATTAAAGAGAAGGTGGATAAGAGCCGTTCTCTTGGCATTCTTTGTAGCGCCGATACCTGCAAGCATAGCGGAAGTGCAGGCACCTATGTTACATCCGAGGATTACAAACATACAAATTCTAAGATCCACAAGTCCCTGAGAACCCATTACAACAAGAATTGAAACCGTAACCGAAGAACTTTGTACAACAGATGTTATAACAAGACCAAGAAGTATGCCAAGGATAGGATTTGTAAAGTTTGCAAGAATACTTATAACCGAATCCATTTCCTTTAATGAAGACATTGCCGAAGACATGGTACTTATTCCGACAAAGAGTACACCAAAGCCGAGAACGATCTCGCCTGTTTTTCTTATAATAGGCTTTTTTATAAAATTAACCATTATTGCGCCGCCAAGAACAAATATAGGAGCAATGGCACTAAGTTTTATTGCAACAAGTAATGATGTGACTGTGGTACCGATGTTGGCACCGAGAATAATTCCGCAAGCTTCCGAAAGCTTCATAAGACCGGAATTAACGAAGCTGACAGCCATAACGGTTGCAGCACTTGAAGATTGAATAACCGCTGTAAAAAAGAGTCCTACAAAAAGACCTAAAATCCTGTTTTTTGTAAAAGTTTCGAGGATAGAACGCAACCTTGCACCCGCAACCCGTTCAATACCTCTGCTCATCATGTTCATGCCGGCAATAAACAAGCCCAGGCCGCCCAAAAGCGTGATAATAATTGTTCCCATGTTATTCTCCCATTTTGGTTTTCGGACTTCTTTGTCCTTTATTTTTTCCTATGTTCACGTTACAGGTAAAACTTATCAAAAAAAGAAAAGATTAGCAAGTTATATCACATTATTTTACATAATTTAACACAAAATATTCACTTTTACCTATCGGAGGAAGCATCTTTTTCCACATCGGGCATTATAAATGTGTCTTTTACAGAAGCTTTATTAAGCTGAATAAATCCCGCAGCCACCATGGCAATTACAAAAACGGCAAAGATCAGCACGCTGCCGTCCGTAGTTGCTATATAGTCATACATCCCATGCATTATAACAGCAACGGAAAGTCCCAGTATTTTGTAAAATTTGGAGGCAAGGATTTTACCGGCACTATATTCTCTTTTTGCTATACCGTAATTTATGCCCATAAAAACTCCAAAGCAGGCATGACCGGGAATTGCGGTAATATTTCTTATAATGCCGGTTGAAAAACCGTAGTTGAAAACATAAAGAATATTTTCGAACATAGCAAAACCAAGAGAGACAAAAACAGCATATACAACTCCGTCAAAAGTACAATTAAAATTCTTGTCCTTCCATGTTCTGAGCTTTAATAAAATATATTTTGAGACCTCTTCCGAAACTGCAATAATAAGAAAATTACGTACCAAAGAGTAGTAAGGCTCCTGTATATCATTTTGGATAAGAACTTTTTCGCCCAGGCTTTCTAAAAGAACTGCAGGAATTGTGCTCAATGTACCAAGTAGAACAAGTTGCACTAAAAGTTTTACCGGTTCCGCTTCAAGCCTGTCTTCTTTATAAACCTTTACAAGCAAAAAGACAGAAGGAACCAGTGCAATTGCAATAAGTAGAAGTGTTTCTCTGTCTATAGGCATAAATTATTCCCCCAAAACTTTTTTGGGGACCACATCTCCCCCCATTAGACTATACAACATAGGCAGAGCAAAAGCAAACACATAAAAAAAGGCTTCGCACCTCCCCTGTGCGAAGCCTTATAAAAGGATTTAAAAGAACGATTGTCTTATACTGTCTTAACATCACCCTTATAAAGACCTGTAATGGCCTTTACTGCCAACTGAAGAAAAGAACGGTTAATGGAAACGGTACTTGTTGAGACTCCTCTTACGCCTCCGGTAATCTCGTTCAAATCATCAATAGAAAGTTCCTTTGTACCGGCCGCATCGCCCATTGCACCACCGGCAATCTTCTGCAATTCTTCATCTGTAACATCAATCCCGGCATCCTTAAGAGCCTTTGTAACATCCTGAACATTTTTGGCATCCTTAATTGTTTTTTCAAATTCATCTAAATTCATCATTCGTTTCCCTCCGCACTACATTACTGCGTTATCGTCCGTAACTATTAACCTTCTTACAGTATTAACCGCAGTAGCCCGGAAAACATCTTCATACATAGCACTGTTAACATTTCCTTCCTCTTCAGGATATTCC
>JAILFQ010000114.1 GCA_024697505.1 Lachnospiraceae bacterium | reverse complement strand
CCACAACCTTGACATAGATTATCTTATTTAAAACGTCTTCCTTTATTTTGTCGCCGATCGTGCCCTTATCGGAGTCCACTTCATAATTCCAGATCTCTCCTCCGAAATACTGCTCATACTCAGCTCTTTTAGCAAGAAGATACACATAGGCCTCATTTTTATCCATCTCGGAATCGCCTATTTTAAGCACTGTATCCGGATTCCACTCTATCTCTTTTTCCTTCCTTTCTTCTCCGAAAGGGTTTACTCCCCTAAAAATCAAGGCAAGTATCAAAAGAATTACTATAAGTGCCCCTACAGCCAACTTTGCGCCTATGTTGTTATTTTGTCTTCTTCTGTTCAAATCTGTTCCTCTTTCATTTCAAAAAGTTCTTTAAGTAATTTAGTAAGACTCGTAAAAATAAGATCCGTTTCTGCCTGAGGTGTAAGCCTTGCAGTGCTTTTCGGCAATGTGTAAACAAAGGTTACCGGCTCCTTGCTTTCAACCTTAAGCCTGCCTTTGTACGCAGCCATAAGCGGCGGAAGTTTTTCCGTGTTAAATCGTGCTTCCTTAATAAAATTCAGCCTTATGGACTCGCCCTCCTGTTTTAAAGCTGTAATGTAAACATCATGACACATTGCCTTTATAAGTGCCACCCGCAAAAGATTATCCGTTGAAGCAGGTATGTCGCCGAAACGATCTATAAGCTCGTCTCTTACATCCGAAAGATCATCTTCATTAAGAATGTTGGCAATACGCTTGTAAATATCCAGCTTCTGCACTTCATTCTTTATATAAGTTGACGGAATGTACGCATCCGCATCTATATCCACGCTTGTTTCATAGGTTTCAGTGACTTTTAATTCACCTCTGCACTCCTTTATTGCTTCATTAAGCATCTTGCAGTACATATCGTAGCCGACCTGGCCCATATGGCCGGACTGTTCCGCCCCCAAAAGGTTTCCGGCGCCTCTTATTTCCAGGTCTCGCATAGCTATTTTAAAGCCGGAGCCGAGATCCGAAAACTCCTTAATCGCCTGAAGACGTTTTTCCGCAACTTCTTTAAGCATCTTGTCCCTTTTATACATAAGGAACGCATAAGAAGTTCTGTTGCTTCGTCCAACTCGTCCTCTTAACTGATAGAGCTGCGAAAGTCCCATTTTATCGGCATCATCTATTATCATTGTATTAACATTGGAAATATCAAGGCCCGTCTCAATGATGGTTGTTGAAACAAGTACATCTATTTCCCCGTTAATAAAATCGTACATTATCCTTTCCAGTTCTCTTTCGCTCATTTTTCCATGAGCATACGCTATGTTGGCGGCAGGTATCAGTTTTTGAAGAGACAATGCCACTTCTTCTATTCCGTTTACTCTGTTAAACACATAGTAAACCTGGCCGTTCCTCATAAGCTCTCGATTTATGGCCTCCCTTATTATTTCATCATTATGTTCCATAACGAAGGTCTGTATAGGAAGCCTGTCCACCGGGGGCTCTTCAAGCAAAGACATATCTCTTATACCGGAAAGGCTCATGTGCAGAGTTCTTGGAATAGGTGTTGCGGAAAGAGTAAGAACATCCACGTTTTCTCTTAAGCTCTTGATCTTCTCCTTATGCGCAACTCCAAAACGCTGTTCCTCATCCACAATTAAAAGTCCCAGTTTTCTAAAGTTTATATCTTTGGAAAGGAGTCTGTGGGTTCCTATTACCACATCCACATTTCCGTTTTTAAGGCCTTCCACCGTATTTTTTACCTGTGTTGGCGTGCAAAATCTGGAAAGCATATCCACCCTTGCACCAAACCTGTTCATTCTTGTGGAAAAGGTGTTGTAATGCTGTTGGGCAAGAATTGTTGTAGGTACAAGCACAGCAACCTGTTTTCCGTCCATAACCGCTTTAAAAGCCGCACGTATGGCAACCTCCGTCTTGCCGTAGCCAACATCTCCGCAAACAAGTCGGTCCATGATCTTAGTACTTTCCATGTCCCTCTTGATGTCTTCTATTGCACGAAGCTGGTCTCCGGTTTCGTCATACGGAAACTGCTCTTCAAATTCTTTCTGCCAAACCGTATCCGGAGAAAAGCTGAAGCCGCTTATCTGCTGTCTTTTAGCATAAAGAAGGGTAAGGTCCATTGCCAGTGTTTTTACCGCATATCTGACCTTTGCTTTAGTTGTTTTCCACTCGGTGGAATTCATCTTATTAAGTTTAGGCTTCTTTTGAGCATCCGCGGAGGCATACTTTTGTATAACATCAAGTCCGGTTGCAGGTATATAAAGTATTCCGCCGTCCCCGTATTCTATTTTTACAAAGTCTTTTATGACCTTGTCCACTTCTATTTTTTCTATACCACGATAAATTCCCAGGCCCTGGTTTTCGTGCACAACATAGTCGCCGAAAGTAAGATCTCTAAGACTTTCCACGCTCTTGCCGTCCAGGTTGTATTTCTTTGTTTTTCTCTTCTTTTCTGCCCCAAAAACATCACTTTCGGACAGCACAACAAACTTAAGATAAGGGTATTCAAAGCCTTTATGAAGGGCTCCGTTAACTACCATTATCTCTCCCGGCTGCAAGACTCTGTCTTTATTCGTGGAATAAAAAGCAGGAAGGTCAAAATCTTCATTAAGGGCTTTGGTTATTCTTTCCGCTCTTACGGTTCCTCCCGCCTGTACAATAACCCTGTATTTTTTCTTTTTCCAGGCTGCTATATCTTTCCCGAGGAGTTCAAAATTTCCGCCGTAAGGGTTTACAGACTTAACAAACACGTCCATGGAATAGTCAGCCTTAAGCTCCCCTTCCTTGTAATCCATCATGGAAAGAACAAGGCTCCTTCTGTCCTTCATCCCCGCAAGCAAGACTTTATAGTCAAATATCATTCCGGCCTGCCCCGGTAAAATATTTCCGTTTTCAAGCCTTCCCTTCATGCTCTCTCTGAACTCGGTTTTGGTTGCTTCACCTTTTTCATAGAGTCTTGCAGGTTCATCCAAAATAAAAACGGTATTTTCGTCAAAATAATCAAAAAATGATACCGTATTCTCTTTAAAGTACTTTATATATGCGTCTACACCCGCTCTTCCGCGGCAGTATTCAAGACTTTCTATAAATTCCGAAACAGCCTGTTTAAGGGTAAATGCTTCTGCATTTTTTCCTTTTTTTCTAAGAGCTTCCTCGGTCTTTTTCTCTTCTTCCCTAAGGGCAAGAATTCCTCTTGATGTTTCTTCGTTGGTAAGAATATACTCTGATGCGGGATAAATAGTTATTTCTTCTACGCTGTTTACAGAACGCTGGCTGTCCACATCAAACACTCTCAGGGTATCCACTTCGTCATCAAAAAGCTCTATTCTTACAGGCGCGTCCTCATTAAGCGGGAAAATATCTATTATTCCGCCTCTTATGGCAAATTCTCCTGCATTTCCGACCTGACTCTGTCTTTCATATCCAAGAGAAACCAGTTTATCTGCCATTTCAGATATGTCTATGATATTTCCGGCAGAAATCTTTATCACATTTTTTCTAATGTCTTCCAAAGGCATAAGATGATCTATTCCGCCGTCTATGCACATTATTATTGTAAGAGGTTCCCCGGACAAAAGCTTTTTTATGACAGAAAGCCTTTCTTTGATTATGGCATTTCCTCTAACATCTGCGCTGTAAAAGATCACATCCTTGGATGGATATACAAGAGCCGAAGGGTCATAAAGGCGCATATCTTCGCAAAGTTCTCTTGCTTTAAGATCGTTATATGTAACAAAAACCCTTACAGGGAAATCTTCCATAAGGCCTGCAACAAAATGGCACTTCTGGGAATCTATGCATCCAGTTGCGCGCACAAGACAGGGCTTCTTTTTAAGAAGTCCTGCCATTTCGTTGTATTCCGTTATTTCCCGTAAGGGTTCTGTATAAGTTTTCATTTATTTCTCCGAGGCTGTGCCTTTTTTCTTGTTGTAGAGGTTCATTGCCGCTTGAATGTCCCCCTGAACAAACATTTTAGCCGCATCCTCGGCATTTTTCAAGGCTTCTCTCATGAGTGGTTCGACTTCCGCAGGAAAATGACCAAGCACATAGTCCGCAAGATCCCATCCTTCAGGCTTTTCCCCAACTCCTATTCTGCACCTTGCAAAATTTTCCGTACCGAGACCTGCAATTATATTTTTTAATCCGTTGTGTCCGCCGGCGCTTCCTTTTGCTCTTATTCTAAGCTGCCCCGGTTCAAGATTAATATCATCACAAAAGACAAGCACGTCTTCTGCATCTCCCTTATAATAAGCCACAACTTCTCTTACGCTTTCTCCGCTGAGATTCATAAAGGTTTGCGGTTTAACAAGTATTACCTTTTCCCCTTCAATCATTCCTCTTCCCACAAGGGCTTTAAAAGCCTTTTCTTTAACCGGAATATTGTAGGAATCCGATATTCTTGTTATTGCGTCAAAACCAATGTTATGCCTTGTTCCGGCATACTGCGGCGTGGGATTGCCAAGCCCGATAAGAAATTTCATTTTTATTCACCTTTTTTGTTTCTTTTTTTAAGTATTACGAAACCTGCTGCCGCAAGAACAACAACTGCCCCGCCGATTATAAGCGGAAGTGCGATTCCTGAAGAAGCCCCCTCCTTAACAAGCACCATGGCTGAAAGCGGTTCCACCTTAACTTTTCCCGATGCGGTGGAAAGTCTTTCATTTCCCGCCTTATCCTTGTTAACGTAAACGCCCCATTTACCTTTTGGAAGTTCCACTTCAAGTTCTTCTTCCTGTCCGTTGTAAACAAGGTACATTTCTTCGGCCTTTTCTCCATCCACACCGCCTGTTATATCCATTATAACATAATGAGTGGCAGCCTTTACAACGCTTACATGCTCCGCTACTTCTTCAGCGCTTGTAAGTCTTAATACAGGATGGTCTTTTCTGAAGGCTATAAGACCTTTGTAGTATTCAAATACGTTTGCGTAAGCATCATTTGCAAGGAGGTCGTAGTCTATTACATTTACTGCGTCTCCTGCATTGTAGCTGTTTCCGTTAAAGGTTCCGTCGGAATTTATCTTCTGTCTTAACATTTCCTCGCCGGCGCTCATAAAAGGAATTCCTTCTGCTGTAAGATAAACAGCGGCCGCAAGATTGTTCATGGCAATAAGATCTTCCTCGGAAGAATCATAATTGGAAATATGCAATCTGTCAAATAAAGTATTGTTATCGTGACAGGAGGCATAGTTTACTATCTGTGTAGGGTTTGTGGACCATTTTTCAAGAGCTGAAAGGTCTCTTGAAATTGCCACGCCGTAACCTGCTCCGGATACAAAGCCCTTGGTGGAAGTATCAAAAACGCTTCCCTTTATGTCGTCTCTTATTTTATCGTTAAAATATGCAAAGCCCGGTGTTGCCTTGGAATTTGTCTGTGTAGCAAGTACCACATTGTCCTTTGTAGGACTTGTTGTAAGTGTCCATCCTTCTCCGTAGAAAATAACGTTTGGATGAGTTTTGTGCACTGTTTCAACAATCTCGTTTATGGTATCCACATCCATAAGTCCAACAAGGTCAAAACGGAAACCGTCTATATGGTATTCGTCTGCCCAGTAGTTTACGGAATCCACCACATATTTCTTAACCATTGCACGCTCTGTTGCAGTATCGTTTCCGCAGCCGGAGCCGTTTGAGTAGGAACCGTTTGCATTTGTTCTGGAAAAATAATTTGGAACAAGCTTGTTTATACAGAAATCCGAAGCACTGTATACGTGGTTGTAAACCACATCCATTACAACGCTTATGCCGTTTTCGTGCAAAGCTTTAACCATTTCTTTTACTTCAGCAACTCTTACTTTTCCGTCGTAAGCGTTTGTGGAGTAAGAACCTTCCGGAACATTATAGTTTACAGGGTCGTAACCCCAGTTGTAACCGCCTTCCTTTGTTTCGTCCACAGAACCGAAGTCGTAGAAAGGAAGAATATGAAGGTGTGTAACACCAAGTTCTTTAATATGGTCTAAACCTGTTGCAATTCCCGCATCGGATACCGTTCCTGTTTCCGTAAGTCCGAGGAACTTTCCCGCGTTAACAACATTTGCGGACTCGGAAGCCGTAATGTCTCTTATGTGAGTTTCATAAATTACACAATCTGTTACATTTAAGTCTGCGTTTGGATCTTTGTCCCCGCTCCAGCCTTCAGGGTCTGTAGAGTCAAGGTCTATAACCATTGCTCTTTTACCGTTAACTCCTGTGGTTCTTGCATATGGGTCCACAACTTCGCTTGTCTTTCCGTCCACATTTACTTCGTATGTGTAGTAAACGCCGTTTAAATCCCCTGTTTTTTCTGCAACCCAGGTTCCGTTTACATCTGAAGACATGGCGATTTCTTCAATAAGGTCGTTCTTTCCTGCTGTTCCGCCTTCGTAAAGCTTTACTTTAAGGCTTTTTGCAGTAGGTGCCCATACTCTGAAGCTTGTCTTTTCTTTGGTCCATGTGGCACCAAGATCGTTTCCTGTGTATGTGTATGCCTTTTCAAACTTTTCTGTGGAATAGTAGTCAGGCATTGAAACATTCACGCTTGTTCCCTCAAATTTAAGGGTATATTTGCCAAGAGGATTAAGTTCCCCTGTAAGCTTTAAATTGTACACGCTGTTTCCGGAAAGAGAAACAGATTCCACATTTATACTTACGCCCTCTCCTTCAAGTACAAAGGAAGTATTAGGGTCTGTATCAAGTTTTGCCGTCATTGTTACGGCAACCGTCTTATCTCCGTCATAAACGGCATTTTTTACTTTAATACCCTTCACTGCGTCTTCTCCATATGTTTTAGTGTATCCCGGAACTCCGGATTCTACGTAAATATGTACCGTTCCGGATACCATCTCTGCAATGTCTATAAACTGGTCGTCGCTAATATCCTTTTCCCAGCTTTCGGTTCTTACAATAAAGCCTACGGTCGTAGTTCCGTCGCTAACCTTCATGGTTGCAACTTTTTCCCCGTTTTCGTCTGCAAAGGCATATCCGGCTCCGTCTTTTCCGTATTCCCAAAGCCATACGTCCCAGCCGTCGTATTCCCCGCTTTCTCTGTGAAAGTGCAGTTTAAGGGTTACTCCCTCCGCCGCCTGCACCAAATGATGCGGTGCAAATACCGTAACTGCCATGGCAAAAACAAGCAGCGCCGTCATCATCCTTCTTAAAACTTTTTTCATTTTGTTCCTCCTCCTTAACACGCGTTAAGGCCGGTCCGAAAACCAGCCTGTTTTTTATCCTTTTACCGCTCCGCTTGACGCTCCCATTACAAGAAATTTAGACAAGCAGAAGTATAAAATAACTATCGGAACCGCTATAAAAACCGCTCCCGCCGCAAAACGGGTAAACTCGGTTTCTCCAAGTGATGTAAGCCCCACCGCAACAGTCCACAAATTTTTATTTTTAAGCAGCATACTTGGCAGCATAAAGTCGCTCCAAGGCCATGCAAACTGGGTAAGTGCGGTATACACTATCATTGGTTTGGCAAGGGGCAGGGCAATTTTTCTGAATACGGTGATATTGGACGCCCCGTCTATTCTTGCCGCTTCGTAAATGGTGCCGGGGATGGTGTCAAAAAAGCCTTTTTGAACCAGATATCCCATTGGGGCACCGGAAGCATATATAAGTATTAAGCTCCAAAGCCTGTTTATAAGGTTAAAATTTATCATTATAAGGTGTATGGCCGTTATACCCATAAATCCCGGAAACATGCTGAGTATAAGGGTTGTCTTCATAAGAGTTTTTCTGGATTTAAATTCGAAACGGCTTATGGTGTAAGCTGTAAGAATAACCAGAACAGTTCCTATAAGACTGGACATAACCGCAACAAAAAGAGTATTTTTAAGCCAGTTGGGATAATCGTACATCTTAGTGTCGCAAAACAAGGTTTTGTAACTCTGAAAGCTTAATTTGTTCGGGAAAAACCCATCATAGTCGTAAATAGAACCCGACTTTGAGAATGATGATATTATAACCCAAAGTACCGGAAAGAGAAAGATAAAACATACCAAAATAAGAACAATATATGTAATTATGGTATCCGGTAAAGATCTTTTATTAAACCATCTTTTCATCAGCGGTATGTATCCTCCTTTTTGTAAGCGTTGCTCCTTACATAGACCGAAAGGGAAATAACGCTTGTAATAATGAATATCACAAGGCTTATTGCCGCTCCTATCGCATAATAATTATTGGAATATGTAAGGTTATAAAGCCAGTTAATAAGAAGGTCCGTGTCGCTGGCGAGGAAATAGCCATCATTATAAAGGCCGTTTCTAAGGAAATAGAATATTCCGAAATTGTTAAAGTTCCCTACAAAAGTTGAAATCAGAACAGGAGTTGTGGAGAAGATAACAAACGGAAGCGTTATCTTTGTAAACTGTTTCCAGGCATTTGCGCCGTCTATAGCCGCGGCGTCGTATAGGTCTTCGTTCATGTTGGAAAGAATACCTGTTGCAAGCAGCATAGATGTCGGAATACTTATCCAGGCATTTACAAAAAGGCCAATAAGTTTTGCTTTTATACCTGCATCCATGTCCAAAAAGCCTATGGCTTTTCCGCCGCCCATTGTTATGTAGTAGTTAATGGGACCCCCGTAGCAGAACATAAATTTAAAAGCCAAAAGGGTAATAAACCCCGGCACTGCGTAGGCAATTATCGGGAAGGCTCTCCAGAAGGTTTTGCCTTTTACACATTTTTTGTTGAGCAAAAGGGCCAGTCCCAAACCGCCAAAATAATTTACTGCTGTTGCGCATATAGCCCAGACGAAGTCCCATCCCAGTATTTTGAAGAAAGTATCTTTAATCTCGCTAAGAGCAACAAGCTTGCCAAAGTTTTGCAGCCCAACCCAGTCCACAAGTTCCGGCGGCACAATGTCTCCGCCGTAATTTGTAAAGGCTATAAGGATCATAAAAACAATAGGCATTATGTTAAATACCACAACCCCCAGCACGGGAAGTGCCAGAGCCGCTATATAAAACTTCCTGTCGAAGAACCTTTTAACGGATGTTACAAAATCCGGAAGTTTTAGGTCTTTATTGATTCTTTCTTCGCTTTCATAGGCATCTCTGACATTTGAGAAATAAAAGCCTATAAAAAAAGCCGTAATCGTGTACGTAATTATGCCTTTTAACATAAGCATAATGGAGTCGTCGCCTTTAACCCCAAGCCAAGGGTCGCTCTTTACGCTTCCAAGAGTAAAGAAGCCTTTAATATCCGCTCCTCCCCTTAAAACCATAAATGATACGTAAGCCGCAAGAAGAGCAAAATATATAAGTCCCTTAATCCACTGGCCCTGCATCATTTGCCCGCTTCCCATTATGAGCATTGAGGCTTTTACGCGAAGCCCTGCGGTGAAGTACTTTTTTATTGTTTTTGTCTGTTTTCCGGACCTTTTTTCCCTCTTCATAATTCCCCTTAATTCATTGTATAGATTGCGTCGTAAATCTGTTTACTTACTGTTTCCAGTTCTTTTTTCAGCGCCGCCTTATCCGGATACTTTTCTGTTTCTCCGGTAAGTCCTCTGTAGGCATCTTTTGCCACGTCGGAAAGCATTGTGTGAGCCGGTGTCCACACCTGGTG
>JAILFQ010000093.1 GCA_024697505.1 Lachnospiraceae bacterium | reverse complement strand
GTAACCACATCATTTGGACCGGTTGCATGTTTGATTGCTAAATTCTCAACATCTGTTCTTACGGTTTCCGCAATGTTATAAAACATTTCCTTTTTATAACCGTACAGGAAAATAAGGAACTCTTCTCCGCCTATTCTTGATGTTATGCCTTCCTTGCCAAACTTTTTTATGGTAGAAGAAAGACTTGCTGCAACTTTTTGCAAACATACATCCCCTTCAGGGTGTCCGAAAGTATCATTGTAGGCTTTAAAGTGGTCTATATCTATAAGGATAACTCCAACAAGGCTTCTGTTTGGTATAACATGTTCAAAAACAGTCTCAAGCTCACGCTCAAGGCCTCTTCTGTTAACAAGTTTGGTAAGAGGGTCCCTTTCGGCGGCATTTTCTCCTCTTTTGACTTTACTTGCACTTTCTATGATTTTTCTTTTACTGTAATATCCGTCTCTGGAAATAATGGCTGCCAGAAGGTGTACACATATTATCACAAAAATATCTTCTCTTTTAAGAACTATTTCACTGCCATAGGTAACCAGGACTAATGATGCAGCCTCAAGCGCTGCCAGAATGATATATTCAAAATTCGTGGTATACAGAATAAACGCAGCCAATAAAACATAGGCAAAATAAAAAAACAGAGAGCCATACCCACGGTAAGCATACCATTGAACAAAAGTTATAATGGCAAGAAGCACAACAAAATAGCCCCTGCTGAGCCATACAAAGAGTACCCTGTAATTCTCGACTATGTTTGTATACATAATATAGGCTAAGATCGAATTTACAACCCAGAAAACAGCCAACATGCTGGCTATGCGCTTTATAGGAGTCTCGTATCCCCACCCTACAAACAAGAGTATCAATATAGGTTCAATCGCGATCAAAGATAAAGCAAAGGCGTAAGCTCTCTTAAAACAGCTCTCCTTGGTTTTTCTTGTTATAAGTTTCCTGTTTCTGCGATCCGTATTCAGTTCTTTTTTATCATTCGTCATATAACACCTTTTCCGGCAATAAGCCTGTAACCATAGATAAAATTATAACACACCTGGGAAAGGCTTTACAAGTATTTGAGGTCTCCTTCCATATTTCAACTATATTTGGGATTCCCGCTTTTGTCTTTCTCTTTCTGCCTTGGAAAAGGCACATCCGCAATAATCCTGCCTGTAAAGAGAGTAATCTTTTGAAAGCTGTATCGACCTTAAATAACCGTTTTTCTTCTTAAAATCCGAAGTAAGATAGGAAACTCCATACTCATCGGCAAGCTTTAAACCTATTTCATTAAGTTTATCCGCATTTTTTAAGGGACTGATGGTAAGAGTGGTCCCAAAAAAATCCGCCCCATGTTCCCTGGCAATTTTCGCGGCCTCTCTAAGGCGCAGTTCATAGCACTTAAAACATCTTTCTCCGCCCTCTTTCAGATCTTCCATCCCCTTTGTGATTTCCGCAAAGGTTTCCGGGTCGTACTTGCCTTCGGTAAAGGTAACCGGGTGCAAATGAGGCTGTTCGGCTATAAGTCTTTTAAGCTCAGCTTTTCTTTCCTCATATTCCGATTTTTGCGTAATATTTGGATTGTAATAAAAATCTTCAATCTCAAAAAAAGGCGAGAGGTATTCCAGCACATAGCTGCTGCATGGTGCACAGCAGCTATGAAGCAACAGCTTTTTAACCTCTCCCTTTTCCTGCATTTCTTTAATTGTATTATCTAATTCGATCTGATAGTTTCTTTTATTCACCTTTTGCAATCCTCTCAAACTCTAAAAGGACCTTGTCCATTTCTTCCTTTGTTCCCATGGACATTCTTATTCTGTTATTAATGCGGGGAGCATTAAAGTATCTTACATAAATATGTTTCTTTTTAAGCTTCTCAAAAATATCCTTTGCAGATATTTCCGGATGCTCCACAAAGAGGAAGTTTGTTGCGGATTCGAGCACATCATAACCAAGTTCCAAAAGTCTGCTTCTGGTATAATTTCTTATTCCCACCACTTCGGAAACTGTCTTTTTAAAATATGCATCATCATCTACCGCAGCTGCTCCGCACAAAATCGAAACCATGCTCATGGTATAGGAATTGTAGGAATTTCTTACACTGTATATTTCCTTAATAAGTTCCTTGCTTCCAAGCGCAAAGCCAATTCTCATTCCGGCCATGGAACGGGACTTTGAAAAAGTTTGCACTACAAGAAGATTGTCGTACTTCTCAAGGAGTGGTCGTGCGCTTTCTCCGCCGAAGTCTATGTAAGCCTCGTCCACTATAACCACGCTGTCAGGGTTGTGCCTTATTATGTCTTCTATATCCCCAAGCGGCATTGCAAGCGATGTAGGCGCATTAGGGTTTGCAATAACAACGCCCCCGTTAGGTGCATAGTAATCCTCTTTTTTTATACGGAAATTCTCATCCAGTGCAGGCCTTTTATATGGGATCTTAAAAAGATCCGCCCAAACACTGTAAAAAGAATAAGTAATATCCGGAAAAAGAATCTCTTTCTTTCCTGCAAAGCAGGCAAGAAAGGCCATTCCCAGAACATCATCCGAGCCCACCCCCACAAAAATGCGGTCTCTGTCTATATTGTAGGCTCTCGCAAGACTGTCCGTAAGTCTTCCCGCATCTGTAGGCGGATAAAGACGAAGACGGTCATACTTCATATCCTCCAAGACCTTTTTTACTCCCGGCGCAGGAGGAAAAGGATTCTCATTTGTATTAAGCTTTATCATGTCCGGTTCGTTAGGCTGATCCCCCGGAACATACGGTTCAACCTTAAGCAGGTTGTCTCTCCATCCGCTCATTATATAGCCTCCAGGAATATCGGATTTGTAATGGCCTGTGTGGTGTAATCGTCATAAACTCTAAAGAATACCCACTTGGCATCGGCAGCGGAGAAAGTATAGCATCCGCTGTAATCGTAAGCACCGTCTTCACACTCAACTTCAGGAAGGGCAATGGTTTCTTTTCTTCCGCCATTTTGCCATACCTCAAGAGTTTTGAGAGGACGGTTGGAAATTATCTTAAGTTCTGCCTTTATCTGTTCCGCATCAACCGGGAAGCTGGCAGTTTCGCCCATAATCTTATCATTTATGGAAGCAATAAGAATAGGGCCGTTTGTTACAAAGCTATGTCCTTCTTTTATGTTGGTAAGAAGGTGTTCCGGACTTCTCTTTGCAAAGTGGTCTCCGTTTTCGCCCGGTGCGTACACGTAAGTACGAACACAGCCGCTTGTAAGGTTAACCTTTTCCCATTTTTCTATAAGCGGGAACTGACTGTCCAAAATAGAAAGCACGTATTCAGCCTTTTCTTTAAGTTCCCCCGCAAATGATGAAAATTGCTCTCTTACTGCGTTTCTTAAACCTACAATGTATCCGAAGGAATCCTGCCAGAACTCAAGGCTGACTTCGTGGGTGTCGGAACCGGTTGTGGCACCGATAAATCTGCCTTCTTCAAGAAGAGAAAGCCAAAGTTCAAAAGCCTTATAGTTTGTGGTTCCGTCCCACATAGGATGAGAACCGTTCCAAATCTCTATAGTATCAAAAATATCAATAATATCTGTATAGTCAGGGTTAAAGGAGATTGCCTTTTGCATATCCCTTGGGTGGTTTATCTGAGGGAAACCTCCGTTATCCTTAATTTCCTTTGTTATTCTTAAGAACTCATTTCTTAAGTACTCATCCGTTCTTTCTTCTTCCGCAGGAATCTTATAAATAACATCCTTGTCCACATTAAGCTGAAGAACATGGCCGTTTGTGGTGGAAATTTCTTTTGAAAGAATAGGAAGGAAGTTATCTGTTTTAAGTTTTTCCCATTCACGATGGTTAAGTACATTGTGGTGGTCGCTTAAAGCACCAAAGGTAAGTCCTGCCGCCTGCATGGACATTTGAACGATCTTTGGTGTGTCGTAAACATAGTCTGTGCCCTGAGGCGGATAAAGCGGGCTTGAATATACGCTGTGGTGATGAAGGTCTCCTACATACCAGCCCTTAGCGGAAAGGTTTATAAACCGCTTAAGTTTTATCTCTTCTTTTGTCTCCTCTCCGGCCTTAACGGTTACAACCTTATTTACAATACCGTACTCGGAACCCTTGGAAACAACAAGAAGGTATCTGCCCTCAGGTAAAGTAAGTTCCATAAGTCCGTTTTCTTCGGAATATCTTCTGAAGAAATCTGTAAGATCATTGTCGTACTTGTAATCCGAAATATCCTTTGCTTCCCCCATAGGAAGCAGTTTTACTTCCGCAATAAGAGGTTCTGCATCTTCATATACAGATACCGCTATTTTTCCGGTCGGTCTGTCATATACCGGATTTTCATGCAGTCTGCCTACTCTCTTGTAGTTTTCAATATTTGTAGGCTTTGGTATTTCGGCTCTTCCGCCTTTTTCGGTATATCCCGTTGCGGCGTCGAGTTCTTTTAGAACCTTTCCAAGGTAAGGATAGGTGTATCTTTCGTCGTCTCTTGAAAGTTTTGCTCCTTCCATGCCTGTGATCATTGATGTAAGCTTTGATACGCTCATTACTCTACACTCCTGTCCTGGATAGCGTGTTCGTTAGATCTGTTTTCAATAAGCGGAACACCGTTATTCATAATATAATCTCTTGTAATGTTATATGAAAGCCCTTTAACCCTTGATTTTAAAAGGCTTTCTGCTGTTTTTTTATTCTTAAAAGGCAACCAAAAAACAACCAATTGAGATAAATCTATTTTAAATCTATCTCCGGAAAAAAGCAACAAAAAGGAGCAAGGACTATTCCCTGCTCCCTTTTGCCATAATTGAGGAGGTCTATTACTTTTTCTTGAAGTAGGCTATAATAGCAGCTATTGCTTCGGACACTTTGTCATATCCGAGCTGGGCGCATAACCACGATCCAAACGCGAGCATTATCCATTCAACGATAACTTTCGCTGAAAAGACTACATCAAACATAACTCCGTAGAATATACCGACTAAACCGGCAACCACAAGGGCAACCACAGTAGCAAGCCACTCAGGTGCCACTTCCTTAAACAGCTTTTTGAGAGCTTCCGTGAAGAGGCTTGTTATAATAGAGCAAGCCATTAAAAGTGCTAAAAATAACGAAATATCCATAATCATTCTCCTTTTCTTATCTTGAAAATATTTTCCACGCCGGCCTTTACGAGATACCCAAAGACGCAAGTTGTCATA
>JAILFQ010000068.1 GCA_024697505.1 Lachnospiraceae bacterium | reverse complement strand
TGCATAGCTGTAAGTGCCTCCTCATATACTGTAAAGTTATCTATATATCCTTTAAAACCAACATCTCCGGAATAAAATGATTTGCCAAGATATGCTGTTAGATCACTTCCAAGATCTGATATTTTTGTTGCAACGTTGTCTTTTACATCTGCTAAAATTCCGTCTATGTAAAGACTCATTTTGTTATTTTCGAATACCATGGTTACGTTTACCCATTTATTGTCGAAAATTCCCGTAGCCGCAAGATCGTACTCTGCAGAATAAGAAGCCTTTGTTATAGCCGTCCTTATTTGAGAAGATCTTGTACGAAGAAAGAAATACTTATCTGTGTCCTGGCCGATTGCCAGTGTAAAGAAGTTTTCAGACCCCATCATGGAATAAACATCCATGGAAATAGTCATTGTGTCTCTTTTATCAAAAAAGCCCTTCGGTAATTCCACATAACCGTTGTTAATAAGATAAACCGCTTTGGAATCCCAACCTTCAGGGGACTTTACAGACGCTCTTCCGTTAAGCTTTGCCTCAAGCCCGGAAACCGAATCTACTGCCGTTTTTCCGCTCCCTTCAAAATCGTAATAAAGAACGGGTTTGGGAATTTCAACAGCCGCCAAAACCTTTTTTGTGCTTCCCATTGTAATACCTCCAAGTAAAGTTGCAGCAAATAAAGCAAAGCTGCACATAAATAGTAAGCCCTTACGCCTCATACCTTCCTCCAAAAAATTTAGTAAACATTAGTAAAATTAGTATACAACGATTTGGGGAATTTGAATAGTAAAAAAGGAAATTTTAGCTAAAAAAATTAAAAACCACCCGATTATGCCCATTACAGTGTGCCGGGCAATTAATCGGATGGATAAATAATTTTAGTAAATATTAAATTTTACAAGTTCTTTTTTTAAGTCTTCAAGACCGGTATATACAATACCGTCTATACCTACTTTTGCTGCCCCTTCTATATTTTTAGGGTTATCATCTATAAAAATGGCATCTTTTGCATCTTCACCGCCAAGCCTTAAAGCCTCCATATAAATTTCCGGCCCCGGCTTTGCTTTACCAAAATCTGCTGAAATTACTATTCCGCTGTTGAACAAAATCCTTAAATTGTGTTCATCAAGTATTCTGTCCAGAAATCCTTCCGGTGCATTTGAAAGAAGAACGGTCTTATAACTCTTTGAAAGATCTTTAATAAAAGCAACCATGTCTTCTCTGACCTGTGCCATCTCCTGCCACTGTTTTCCCACATCTTTTGCAGGAACTCCGGTAAGTTTGGAAAGTTCTTCATACATTTTCATTTCCGAATACTCTCCGGTATCTGCCTTGCCCACAATTTCAAGCTTGGCTCTGTCTGCTTCCGCATCGCTTAAGTATCTGCGCATCCAGGTAGGCGAAATCTCATTACAGATAACATTAAAAAAATCAAATATGATCAGTTTCTTTTTCATTATTAACTCCGTTTGTTTTTTGGGAAATATCCTTTTGCGGATTATACCATTTCCCTGTTTCGCAGGCATTATACCACATACATAAGAGCTTTTTAAAGGTCTGTTACCTTAAATTTATCAATATATATTTTTCTTATTGACAGTTTTGTTTCTGAATGATATCATTTTGATATCAAAGAAATGCAAAATATAAAAACGAAACTATAATTATTTTACGGAGGTTGATTATGAACACAGTAAATGTTAATGGAAACAAGGTTTCCGAAAAGATTCTTAACGCCGCAAAAATAGGCGGACTTGTATTGTTTCTTGTAATTCTCGGCTATGTTGTGGCAATTCCGCTTATTGGTTACTTTGCAAGTAAAGAAATTTATATCGGAATTGTAGCATGCACTGTCTGGCTTGTTTTTGGCTGGATTCTGCTTCCGGGTTTAAAAGTATTAAAGCCTAACGAAGCTCTTGTTCTTACCCTTTTTGGTAAATATGTGGGAACACTTAAAGGAGACGGCTTTTTCTTCGTTAATCCTTTCTGCACTGCCTTCAATCCTGCTGCCACAACAAAGCTTGGGCAAAGCGGTGATGTTGCCGTTAACAAGCTTGCAGGCAGCGCTCAAGCAGGTACTGCCGCTACTGCTACAGCCGCAGATTTTTCAAGAAAAATATCATTAAAGGTAATGACCTTGTCCAACAGCAGACAGAAGGTTAACGATGTTTTAGGTAACCCGGTTGAAATTGCGGTTGCCGTAATGTGGAGAGTTAAAGACACAGCAAAGGCTGTTTTTGAAGTAGACAACTTTAAAGAATACCTTTCTCTTCAGTGTGACACCGCAGTAAGAAACGTAGTAAAAATCTACCCATACGATGTTACAGACAATGTGGATACAACCGGCGACGGAGAAGCTGATGACGGAAGCCTTAGAGGATCTACAGAACTTGTTGCACAAAGAATAAAAGAAGAAATACAGAGTAAAGTTACAGATGCAGGCCTTGAAATTGTTGATGCCAGAATAACTTATCTTGCTTATGCTCCGGAAATTGCTGCTGCTATGCTGCAAAGACAGCAGGCATCCGCTCTTGTGGATGCAAGAAAGCTTATTGTTGACGGTGCTGTAGGAATGGTAGAACTTGCTCTTGAACGTCTTAACGAAAAGCATACGGTTGAACTTGACGAAGAACGTAAGGCTGCTATGGTATCCAACCTCCTTGTAGTTCTTTGCGGTAACCATGATGCTCAGCCCGTTGTAAATTCAGGGAGTCTTTACTGATGGCTGAAAAGAAACAGGTTCCTCTTCGCCTGTCCGAAAAACTGTATAATGCACTTGCAGCCTGGGCAGAGGATGACTTCCGTTCCGTAAACGGACAGATAGAATATCTGCTTACAGAATGCGTTAAACAGCGAAAGAAAGATGGAAAATACGTTGGTCAGAATATAGACGAACCACCGGAATTTGATATTAAATAAAAATACGACCTCCGACTGTCAGATTACCTGACTTTTGGAGGTCGTTTGTTATATCTCGCCTTTTACTGTTCTGCTTTAACCGGTTCTGCCGTTACCTGCTCTGCTATTACTTATTCTGCCGTTACTTATTCTGCTGCTCTTTCAATTCCTTTTTAAGATACTCGTAACGCTGCCTCTTTTCTTCCTTGGCAAAGTGCACCTCTCTAAACTGCTCGGGATTATCATTATAATTTAGCACTTCGTCTCCAAATTGCTCGCTTGTAAGATCAAAGGCACAATCCCCTATTACATTGTAACAGGAGCCACATCCGCATGCTCCCATCCCCAAAACCTGTATTCCATAATAAACCTCCGCTGCTGTTTGTAATCATATATGCCCTATAAGGATCTTAGCAGTCCCTCACAGCCCTTTAACACATCTTCCCATGTAGTTTTAAAATCTCCGGTATACCAGGGATCTGCCACATCTTTGCTGCGGCCTGCATACTCCATTAAAAGATGAACTTTTTCCTCATGGCCGCATATTCGCTTTATGTTTCTAATATTAGCACTATCCATACCGATCAGCAAATCGTACTTATTACCGTCTTCTGAAGTGATCTGCCTTGCTCTTTTACCCTCGCAGGAAATTCCATGCTCCGCAAGTATCTTTCTTGCCGGCGGATACACCGGATTCCCAACACCGTTCCATATTTCTTCAGTACTTGTAGCGGCAGAAGCAATTTCAAAGTCTTCTTCCATGCCTGCCTTACGCACTAAATCTTTCATTATAAATTCTGCCATAGGTGAACGGCAGATATTGCCGTGGCAGATGAATAGTATTTTTATCATTGTAATTGTTTGCTCCTTTTTGCCCGGAAATGCCGTGTTTTGCGGGGGATTCCCGGCTTTTGTGAAATGCTCTGAAATGACGGAATGTGGCAAATCAGAGCAGAATTTAGCAAGTTATAACTACCTGTTAGTAGTAAAACTAGTAGTAAAACGAATTTTCTTACTACTAAGGATTTTTAATCATCCCAACCAATACCAAGCGGTGTTCCATCTGGTGAGAACGGCACTCCAATAGATTCCAACAATTCCATGGCGTTTTAGGATTCATTCCGGCTTTGGCTTGATTTAAACAATAGGTATGGCGGCATACATGGGGATCTGTTTTTCCTATCCATCTGCTCTATCCAGTCACAGATAACATCTATCGTCAGCTGCCCGTTGCCGACATTGCAG
>JAILFQ010000030.1 GCA_024697505.1 Lachnospiraceae bacterium | reverse complement strand
GTTTACTATGAATACGCATTCAAGACAATAATGGAAGGCGGAGACCTTGCGGTAGACTGGGCAAAGGGTTATTCCGAGAACGCAGTCGGAATTACAAAGCTTGGCGATTCCTGTGCAGCAGGTACAGCAGAAAAGGTTGCTGAAGCAGAAGCTGCTCTTAAGGCAGGTACTCTTCATGTATTTGATGCAAGCAAGTTTACAGTAAAGGGCGAAAACCTTAAGTCCTACTCCGTAAACCCATCCTACATCGACTGGGCAGCAGGCGGCGTAGAAATCTACCACGGCGATGACTTCGAAGCTATTACAGACGGATACTTCAATGAGTCTTCCTGGAGAAGCGCTCCTTACTTCGACATTCGTATCGACGGCATTACAGAAGGAATTACAATTGAGTAATATAGAGATATAAAGAAAGTTATTATTTGCGAAGGGGACGGTTTTTGTCTCCTTCGCATTTGCGCTTATAAAAAATACTGATCTGTATGGTAAACGAAGGGGTTAAAATTATGGTACATCCGCATTCAGTGGAACTAAAGCACATTACTAAAACTTTCGGCAGCGTAGTTGCAAATGATGATGTTTCCATGAACATCAGAGAAGGCGAGATACTCTCCCTGCTTGGTGAAAACGGCAGCGGCAAGACCTCCCTTATGAACATGATAGCGGGAATTTATTATCCTGACGCCGGAGAAATTAAAGTCCATGGCAAAGTGGCAGAAATACGTTCTCCAAAAGACGCTTTTGACCTTGGAATAGGAATGATACACCAGCACTTTAAGCTTGTTGATGTATTTACCGCAACCGAGAATATAGCTCTCGGTCTTAACGAATCTGAAAAATTTGACCTTAAGGAAGTAAGGAAAAAGGCTGAAGAAATATGCAAGACTTATGAATTTGACCTGGATCTTGACCAAAAGGTTTATTCTATGAGCGTTTCTCAAAAGCAGACGCTTGAAATCGTAAAGGTTTTATACCGCGGGGCGTCCCTTCTTATCCTGGACGAACCTACGGCCGTTCTTACTCTTCAGGAGATAAAAAAACTCTTTAACGTTATTCGCGCAATGAAGAAGAACGGAAAATCCGTTGTTATCATTACCCACAAACTTAACGAGGTTATGGAGATTTCCGACAGGGTTGCCGTTTTAAGAAAGGGCAAATATATAGGAACCATCCACACCTACGAAGCTTCGGAGTCCCTCCTTACAGAAATGATGGTTGGACAGAAGGTAGAACTTAATATAGACAGACCTACACCGAAGAACATTGTAAAGAGACTTGAGATCAAACATTTAAATGTTAAGAATATATATGGCCTTGAAGTATTAAAGGACATTAATTTTGATGCCTACGGCGGAGAAATACTTGGTATTGCAGGTGTTTCCGGAAACGGACAGAAGGAACTTCTTGAAGCAATAGCAGGCCTTCAGGTTACGGAACCGGGGGCAAGCATTACTTACTATCCTCAAAATTCCGACGACAAAATGGAGATAATAGGTAAAACGCCAAAGGCAATAAGAAATGCCGGCGTGCATCTTTCATTTGTGCCTGAGGACAGACTGGGAATGGGACTTGTGGGTTCCATGGGCATGTCCGATAACATGATGCTTAAATCTTATGAAAACGGCCACTCTATTTTCTTAGACAGAAAAGCACCAAAAGAACTTGCAAACGAGATCAAAGATGAACTGGGAGTTGTTACTCCGGGCCTTCAGACACCTGTTTCCAGACTTTCCGGCGGAAACGTTCAAAAGGTGCTTGTGGGAAGAGAAATAGCCCTTTCTCCAACCGTTCTTATGACGGCTTATGCAGTAAGAGGTTTGGATATAAACACTTCCTACACTATATATCATTTGCTTAACGAGCAGAAGGAAAAGGGCGTTGCCGTTATTTATGTAGGCGAAGACCTGGATGTTTTGCTTGCCCTTTGCGACAGAATAATGGTGCTTTGCGGCGGACAGGTAAACGGAATACTGGACGGCAGAACCGCCACAAAAGAAGAGGTTGGACGTCTTATGACCAGCCATGTAACAAACCTTGAAGAAACAGCAGGCGAAGACGACGTAGACTCGGAAATCTACCAGACAGAGCCTTCTAAGGCGGCAGCAGAGGAGGTTAAGGCAAATGAGTAAAGAAAATACTATTAAAGAACCTCTTGTAAGAATTGTAAAAAAAGACGCTTCCTCCACCAAAAGAGCAATCCTGGTAAGAGCGGTTGCGGTAATCCTTGCTTTGGTTGTGGACGCGGTATTTATATTTGCGGTAACCGGCATTAATCCATTTGGCGTTTACGGAGTAATGTTTAAGGCAACTTTCGGAAACAAACTTAGATTTTCCTGGGCAATGAGAGACCTTGTAACTTTGCTTTGTGTAGGTATCGCTCTTGCACCGGCCTTTAAAATGCGCTTCTGGAATATAGGCGCCGAAGGACAGGTGCTTATGGGAGGCCTAGCAACAGCTCTTGTTATGGTTCACCTTGGACCAGCCCTTCCTACACCTTTGCTTCTTCTTGTAATGTTTCTTGCAAGTGCTGTGGCAGGTGCTATTTGGGGCGTGATCCCTGCCTTCTTTAAAGCAAGATGGGGAACCAACGAAACCCTCTTTACATTAATGATGAACTACGTAGCAATACAGATCGTATCTGCTGCGGTAAATATCTTAAGAGGTAAAGCATCTTCTCTCGGAAAGCTTAACATAGGCACAGAGTACGGATGGTTTCCTAAACTTTTCGGGCAAAGATACTACATTAATATAATAATTGTTGTAATACTTACCGTTGTTATGTATTTTTACCTGAAATACTCAAAGCACGGCTACGAAATAGCTGTTGTGGGCGCTTCCGAAAACACAGCAAGGTACACGGGAATAAGCGTAAGAACCGTAATTATAAGAACAATGATCCTTTCCGGAGCCATCTGCGGCCTTTGCGGTTTCCTTATTGTTGGGGGAAGAGATCAGACCATTTCCGCAAATACAGCGGGAGGAAACGGCTTTACCGCAATAATAGTTGCCTGGCTTGCAAAGTTTAATACTTTTTATATGGCACTTATTTCCTTCCTTCTTATATTCCTTCAAAAAGGAGCCGGAGAAATTGCTTCTACATATGCCCTTAACGACTTTGCGGCAGATGTAATTACAGGCGTTATTCTCTTCTTTATACTGGGAAGCGAGTTCTTCCTTAACTACAAACTTATCTTTCGTAAAAATGTAAAGGAGGTAGAATAATGCAGGCTATTATAGCATGGATAATGAGAGCTGTTCCTTTTGGAACCATTATTATGTACGGTGCAATGGGAGAAACGGTTACGGAAAAGTCCGGTAACTTAAATCTTGGTGTTCCGGGCATAATGTATCTTGGAGGCTTTGCAGGTTTTGCTTCTGCTTTCATTTACGAGAACAACGCAAAGAATCCTAACGGTTTTGTGTGCCTTATACTTTCTCTTGTATGCTGCATACTTGCGTCTATGCTTGGCGGACTTATATACGGCTTCCTTACAATAAGCTTAAGAGCCAACCAGAATGTAACGGGTCTTGCACTTACAACCTTTGGAATGGGAGTTGCAAACTTCTTCGGTCTTTTCCTTCTTCAGGGAAAGAGCTACACTGCAGCACCTCTTGCAAACAGTATCTACTCCGCAAAAATACCGGGCCTTTCGGGCCTTGGGGCTTTTGGAAATATATTTTTCAGCTACGGCTTTTTGGCGTATCTTGCCATTGTTGTTGCTGTAATTCTTCATAGATTCTTTAATAAAACAAGAACCGGACTTAAGCTCCGTGCAGTAGGCGAAAACCCCGCAACGGCAGATGCTTCCGGAGTAAACGTTACCAAGTACAAATACCTTGCAACATGTGTTGGAGCAGGTATTTCCGGTATTGGTGGACTTTACTATGTTCTTGACTATAACAACGGAATCTGGGCTACAACCGGCCAGATAGAGGCGCTTGGCTGGCTTGCCCTTGCTCTTGTAATATTTGCCACATGGAAACCTTTAAATATAATCTGGGGAGCCTACCTCTTCGGAGTTCTTTACTGGCTCTACCAGTACCTGCCAAGCGTTCTTGGTATTACAACGGCAGTATATGTTTCCGACCTAATTTCGATGTTACCTTATGGTGTAACAAGTATTGTGCGTATAATTACGAGGATGAAGAAAAAACGCGAAAACCAGCCGCCGGCATCCCTCGGACTTGCATACTTCCGAGAGGAAAGATAACAAAGCCTACTACATTTACTCTTCAATATTCTATTTTGTTAAAGAGGGTTACTGCACCAAACGGTGCGGTAGCCCTTTTTTTCATTCCGGTGTGGTAGTCTGGGGGAGGTTTGGGCGGAAAGCGCTACATTATTGAAGCTATTGGTTGGAGTGTAGTGGTTTAAGAAGGCTTCCGGATGGAGAAGCACTACATTATTGAAGCTTTTGGTTGGAGTGTAGTGGTTTCGGAGGGCTTCCGGGAGGGAGGGCACTACATTATTGAAGCTTTTGGAAAAAGTGTAGTGGTTTCGGAAAGCTTCCGGTTGGAAAAGCACTACATTATTGAAGCTATTCGCTAAAGTGTAGTGCTTTAGGAAAGCTTCCGGTCAGAAAAGCACTACACGCAGGAAGCTTTATGGAA
>JAILFQ010000385.1 GCA_024697505.1 Lachnospiraceae bacterium | reverse complement strand
TTTTCTGTCCAACAATAGGAATGATTGCGTAAAGTGCAGGACCTGCATTTCCGCTTGTTGGAGGCGTTACTTTAATATCAAGTCCATCTGTGTCTATTTCAACGTATTTGGATATTACGGTAATAATATCTTCTTTAATCTGCTCCATTATTTCCGGAGAACATCCCGCTCTGTCTGCAACAATAGAAAGCTTAAGTCTGTCTTTTGCAGCCTTTCCGGAATTTTTCTTTGAAAAGAATAAGCCCATTTTTAACCTCCCCAACTAATTCTTCTTGAATAATTTAGTGAAAATGTTCTCTTTCTTGGAAAGATCAAGAAAAGGAACTTCTTCTCCTATTACTCTGTGACAAATGTTCATATATGCTTTTCCGGCCATAGTGTTGGAACCTACAAGAGGAACACCGTTGTTGGTAGAAATAACAATATTCTCATCATCCGGTACAACGCCTATCAGACTGATTGAAAGAATATCCACTACATCTGAACTGGACATCATATCCCCACGTTTAACCATATCCATTCTTATACGGTTAACAATGAGATCGGTCTGAGTAATACCATGAGATTCAAGAAGCCCTATAATTCTGTCTGCGTCTCTTACTGCAGAAACTTCAGGTGTTGTAATAACAAGGGCACGATCCGCACCGGCAATGGCGTTTTGGAAACCTTGTTCAATACCTGCAGGACAGTCTATAAGAATATAGTCAAATTGAGTTTTGAGCTGATCTGTGAGCTCTTTCATCTGTTCAGGAGTAACTGATGTTTTGTCTCTTGTCTGTGCAGAAGGTAAAAGATAAAAATTGCTATACCCTTTAACTTTAATAAATGCCTGATTAATTTTACATTTTCTTTCGATTACGTCTACGAGATTGTAAACAATTCTGTTTTCAAGTCCCATAACTACATCAAGGTTACGGAGGCCTATATCTGTATCAATCAAAACTACTTTCTTATTAAGTTTTGCAAGACCTGTACCAACATTTGCTGTTGTTGTGGTCTTTCCAACTCCTCCCTTACCGGATGTTACTACGATTACTTCTCCCATTGGAAATCTTCCTCCGCTTTAAAATTTTATATCATTAAGAACCGATTTAGAAAAAGGCTCAATACATATTGTTTCCTCTTCTATAAAAGCTATTTTCGGTTCACTGATCTCTTTTTCGTTTGAGGCCGGTTCATCATCCGGTCTGCGTGCCATAATATCATCAATTCTGATCTGAATCGGGTTCATATCCAAAGCAAAAACAAAGGTGTTTTTATTTCCTTTTGAACCCGCATATGCAGTTCCCCTAAGGCCGCCTATAATTATAATGCTTCCTTCGGATAAAACGGTTGCACCGGCGTTTACATCACCAAATATGATAATGTTTTTATCGGTTTCAAGGACACTTCCCGAACGCACATTACCTTTGTATATCTGGGCAATCGGATAATCCGGTTCCTCTTCTTGAGGTGCTTGCGGTACAAATTGAGGTGCGTTTGAAAAAGCGAAGGTTTCAGGTGCCTTAGGTGCTTCTCCAACACCCATAAGGAATTCAAAAAACTTCCTCTCTTTTTCGTTTTCGTCCATAATATAAACAATTGAAAGCTTCGTATTTGCTTCAATTATGTTAACAAACTCCATCTGTTGCTCTGAGGTAAGCTTTTTTCCTTCAAATACAAGAACTTTTTTTGCTTCCCCAAAAAATGCCTCTGCAGCCGCAAATTTTGCAGCAGCCTCTTCTATCAGTTGTTCAAAAGGAGCATCTTCTGACAGGTATATTGTAAGGCCTGCTTTATTTCCTTTAATGGAAACAAGATCACTCATTTATCTGACCTCCTCTGCTTTTTTCAAATATTCGGCAAATTCGCCATTGTAGTAAAATCTGTATGCATCTGTCGCTACAAGACCTGAGTACTGTCCGGAGTAACCGTTTGCTATAACGCAAACAATACTTGTTTCCGGATTACGGCTCGGTGCAAAAGATACGAATACAGAATGAGGCGGTGTAGCGTTACTTGTCTGGGCGGTACCGGTCTTTCCCGCTACCTGAACCTTTACATTGTATAATTCACCTGAAAGGGTTGCGGAATTGGTGATAACTTTTTCCATACCGTAAACTATCTTATCCCATTCATAATTCGAAAGCATTGTAAGCTTGCTTTCAACCTCCGGTGTACTTCTGTAGGTTATTTCACCATCTTTATTAACTATTTTTTCCAAGAGGGTGTTCTTGTATAATGTACCCTTGTTGGCAACCGTAGTTGCATATCTTGCGATCTGAATAGGTGTAAACTTATAACCGTAACCAATCGATGAACGTACCGCATCGGCTGTGGAAAACTCAGGAGATGCCTCTCCTATTTCAATTCCCGATACAGATGTAAGGCCAAAGTATTTACCTGTTTCCTGAAGTCTGGAAATACCAAGCGAGTCAGAATAATCCGAATCGGAAATGGTATCTTTTGTTGTTGAAAGTCTGTAACCGACTTCATAGAAGAAATAGTTACAAGAATTCTTGATCGCATCGGAAACATCAATATTTCCATGTCCGGATGATGATGAACAGCTTGGTGAAGGAACGACCTTTGTAAATACAACAAGGTCTTTTATCTTCTCATCTGCGCCTATAACATCATACATAAATCCTGCCGCACTTGTCATCATTTTAATGGCGGAACCGGTTGTGGTTCTCTGTTGTGTGGCACGATTATATAAAGGATTAGAATTATCATCCAGAAGAAGCTTGTAATAGTCCCAGTTAATCTTGTTGGCCAGTTGGTTATTGTCATAACTCGGATATGTGACAAGAGCTATTATCTGTCCGTTATCTACATCAGTCTGTACAACAGCACCGCTGCATGGTTCAAGAGCAAGCTGAGCAGGTGTGATATCAATCTTAAGACATACAGAGAGGGAGATCTTATTTATATCTCCATAGCTGACAACGGTGTCGGAATGACACAGGATAAGATAGAGAAGATTCTTATCCGGGTCCACGGCAATTCCGTCTCCCGAAAGAATCTTCTCTATCTTATCCTGTGTCATTCCGACACCGTTGTCAGCTATGGAG
>JAILFQ010000383.1 GCA_024697505.1 Lachnospiraceae bacterium | reverse complement strand
GATGAAGAACAAGTCTCTTCTCACCTGTGTTTATAACTGCTCCGTTGTAGAGCTCTTCAAACTTCTTTGCAAGCTCTGCTTCGTCTGCAAGCTTTTCAAGTGCCTTAAGTGTCTCGTCGTCTACTTCCTTGGCTGCATAGTAATACTTTAAGCCTGCCGCCATAGGAACATTATATTTCTTTACGCGCTCTGCGCCGTTTTCACCTGCAAAAACCTTTACAAGTTCAACCTTTTTTACACCGGAAAGTGCCTTAAAACTTTCAAGTGTATCAGCATTTTTCCAATCTGCCATATTTGCCTCCATAACGTGGAAAACTTATATTTTCCGTAAAAAAAATAATAGTATATTCGCCTTGCGATTATACTATTATTTTGCTTTCATGTAAAGTAAGCTTTAGGCAAGTTTTTCCTCAAGCCAGCCAAATATTGTCTCATAAAAAACTTTCCTGTCTGCGTCCACGGAATTAAAAATTTCGTGCTTGGACGGGGTAACTTCAACCACTTCTATTAAAGGATTCTTTGCCGCAAATTTATCCTGAGCCGGAAGGCTTACCAAAGTGTCCTGCCCCGCTCTTACCATAAGTACAGGCACTTCTATGCAGGCCGAATACTTCTGTGCAAAAGAACAACCCTTAAGACTTGCGCAGACCCAGTTGTAGGTACCGCCGGAAGTTCTGAAATGCTTTTCCTTTATTCTGTGGTTTAAATTGTAATCGAATCTTGCTCTGGAAAGGGAACAACTGGTTGCAAAGTCCTCTTCCGGATTAAAGCCGGACTGGCCCGCAGCAAATTCCTCGCCTTTTCCTATAAGCTTCATAAAGTTTGCGGCAAGCTTAATTGCAAATCTTGGAACTCCGCCAAAGTTTATGTCTATCATTGGGGAGGAAAGAACCGCAAAGTCGAAAAGGTCCGGGAACTTTTCAAGAACCATGGAGCCTATTGCGCCGCCCATTGAATGAGCAAACAAAACAAGCTTTCCGGAAGTGGATTCCTTCTTTACCACTTCGTTTACAAACTCGTAAAAGTCCCATACATAAACTTCGTAGGACTCTACGGAAACCCTGTCTATATTGTAAACATCTCTTTTGGAGTAGCCATGTCCATGGTGCTCCGGCATAAATACAGAATAGCCCATATTGTAAAAGTAGTAGGCAAGCTCGTCGTATTTTCCTATAAACTCGCAAAAGCCATGAGAAATAACTATTGCAGCCTTCTCATTTGGATTTTTAATATAGGCATAGCGTACATAGCCACCAAGCTCTGTATTAAGCTCTCCAAACTTCCTCTCCTTTTCGTAAAAAGGGAGTATTTCTTCATTCATTCTCTTTAAAAAGTCGTCTTCACCTAAAAAAAGTGCGTTAAGTTTCTCTTTATCCAAGGGAAATTACCTCATTTTTCTTATTTTCTTATTTTATTATTTCCTTAACTCTGTCCGGGTAATTTGTAATGATGGCGTGAACCCCCATCTTTGCGCAAAGGCCGATATGCTCCGGCTCGTTAACGGTCCAGACGTTAACATCCAGTCCGTTTGCGGCAGCATCCTGCATATAATTTGGGAACTGCAGATTGTAAAGTGCGGGATGAAGAGCGTTCGCCCCGTGCTTCTTTGCGTAAGGTGCCATATCTATAGGGCCGTCCGCATAAAGAAAGCCCACATAGGTTTCCGGACGGAGTTCGTGTATCTTAACACAGGAATAATGGTTAAAGGATGAATAAATAACCCTGTCTGCCATTCCCATCTTTTCCGTAAGCTCAATAACCTTGCGTTCCAGGTCCTTATAAAAAACAATTCCTGTTTTTAATTCCACATTAATTGTAAGGTTTGTAGGCTTAATAAGAGCGTAAACCTCTTCAAGAGTAGGAATTGTTGCCCTCCCCTGCTCCGGAAAAGTCTTATTAAAATTAAGTTTTCTAAGCTCCGCAAAGGTAAGGTCTTTAATCCAGCCGGTACCGTCGGAAGTTCTGTCTACTGTCTCGTCGTGGCATATTACCATAACATCATCTTTTGTAAGCTGAACGTCCAGTTCTATACCGTCCGCTCCAAGTTCAATTGCCTTTTTAAATGATAAAAGTGTGTTTTCCGGTGCATATCCGCAGGCTCCGCGGTGCGCCCATACAAGTGGTTTTGCCATATTATCTTCCTTCCTTAACACAAAGTCGGCTGACGATTTTTTATCCTCAGCCGAAAATCTAACTTATATTATATACTTTTTAAAGACAAATTTGAAATGTATTTTTAAGGTTTTAAAGACTTTTTTTGAGTTTCCGGAAGCCCTATTTTACAGGCTTTATAAGAGGTGTTTCTCCGGTATGGTTTCCTATAAATTTCTCCATCCAGATCATGTCGTACCATTTTCCGAACTTAAAAGCACATTCATGAAAGTGAGCGCACTTTTTAAAGCCCAGCTTTTCGTGGAAAAGAGGACTGTCTGTTGTAAGATAAGGGTCCTTTTCCTCCAAAGGATATGCAATGCAGGCGTTCATGTTTAAAATGCCCATTTCTTTAAGCTTTTCTTCAAGAGCCTTATAAAGCAGGGAACCAACCCCGCATCTTTTCTTATCTTTTTTTACATAGACGGTAGTCTCCACAGACCAGTCGTAGGCTCTTCTGCCCTTAAAAGCTGTGGCGTAGGCGTATCCAAGGATCTCTCCGTTTTCCGCCTCTGCCTTAATATAAGGGTACTTTGCACTTATGTTTTCTATTCTGTTTTCAAACTCTTCCACTTCCGGCACAGTATACTCGAAAGTTATTGCGGTATCCCTAATATAAGGAGCATAGATCTCCAAAAGTTCTTTAGCATCCTTTACACTTACAGGCAACACCTTAATCTCTGTTTTATCTTCTGCTTTGTTTTCCATCTTTTTTTCCTCAATAAAAAGACGCCGTATTAAGAAAACGGCGTCTTCGCTCATAGTCTATATTTCTGCTATTGCTTCCACTTCGCAAAGAACTCCCTTTGGAAGAGTCTTTACCGCTACGCAACTTCTTGCAGGGCTGCTTACAAAAAACTTTGCATAAACAGCGTTAAAATCCGCAAAATCCTCCATGTTTGCAAGGAAGCATACTGTCTTTACAACCTTTTCGTAAGAAGAACCGGCTGCTTTTAAAATTTCCCCTACATTTTTGCAGGACTGTTCTGCCTGTTCTTTAATAGAACCGGTAACAAGCTCTCCGCTTTCCGGAATAATAGGTATCTGGCCGGATGTAAACACAAGGTTTCCGGTAACCATTCCCTGTGAGTATGGTCCTATTGCGGCCGGTGCTGTTTTTGTAGAAATAACTTTCATAATAAACCTCCGTCTTAAGCCGGCAATCTGCCTGCATTTAATTTAGCTTATTATGTACATATTTTTACAAAAAAGCAAGTGTAAATCTTTACTCACTTTCCCAATCGAAGTTAATAAATCTTTCCATTACTTCCGTTGTGTGCATGGCAAGAATACCAACATCAAAAGCTTCCATTATTTCCATGTAGCTGTCGTCTATAAACATTATTTCGTCAAGAGCAATTCCGTCTCTTTCAGCTATCATTTTCATGATCTTTACCTTATTGTGCCTGGTGTCTGTGGAAATAAGGTCCATGTGGTGCTCAAAAATACCCGGATAGCACTCGTGGAGTCTGGAGTATTTTGAGTTATATTCGAAGGAATTGCTGCATTCCGTAAGGCCGTAGATCTTGGCACCGTTTTTGTTGTGCAGCCCGTAAACAAGATCGTAGACCCCCTTTGGTGCAATACAGTTTACATAAGCGTTTCTTGTAATATTAAACCTGAGCCAGTCGTCGCTTGAAGCAACTCCAACTATTCTCCTGCCTTCATCATTATACATTTTAAGGCAGAGCAGGGTGTTGTCCACATCTGC
>JAILFQ010000377.1 GCA_024697505.1 Lachnospiraceae bacterium | reverse complement strand
AATGATCTTGAATATGATGCTCTTATCTATACAGGGCCAACAGATTATTACTACGATTATAAATTTGGCAAAATGGCTTACAGAAGCCTGGATTTTGTTTTTGAAACTCTGGATATGGAAGACTACCAGGAAGCGCCTGTTGTTAACTATCCAAACGATTTTGATTTTACAAGGATTACGGAGTTTAAGAAACTTACAGGTCAAAAGAGCAATAAGACAACCATATTAAAAGAATTCCCGAAGAGCGAAGGAGAGCCTTATTATCCTTTCCCTACAAAGGAATACAAAGAACAGTTTGCAAAATACAAGGAACTTATGGAAAAAGAAGAAAAGGTATTTTTCCTGGGGCGCCTTGCAGAATATAAATACTACAACATGGATGCGACCGTAAGAAGTGCGCTGGATCTTTTTGAAAATAAGATAGCGCCTTCCTGCAGGTAAAACAGGGGGGTATTATGGATAAGTTATATATGATTGTTCCTGCCTATAATGAAGAGGCAAATATTGAAGAAGTGGTTAAGGACTGGTATCCGGTTATAGAAAAAATAGGCGGAGAATCCAGGCTTGTTATAATCGATGACGGAAGTAAGGATGCTACTTATGCAAAACTTCAGGAGCTTGCAAAAGACAGACCTTTCCTTATGCCTGTACATAAGGATAATTCCGGTCATGGCCCGACGATCCTTTACGGGTATAAGTATGCTTTGGAAAACGGAGCAGACTATATTTTCCAGACAGACTCAGACGGACAGACTCTTCCTTCGGAGTTTGAACAGTTTTGGGAAAAGAGAGCGGACTACGATATGGTAATAGGCCACAGAAAGGGCAGACAGGACGGCTTTTCCAGAGTTTTTGTAACAAAGGTCTTAAAGCTTACCTGCAGACTTTGCTTTCATGTAACCGTTACGGATGCCAACACACCGTTTAGGCTTATGAAGGCGGAAGCTCTTAAGGAAATAATAGATTACATACCGGACGATTACAATTTGTCCAATGTGCTTATTTCTGTGCTTTTCCTTAAGAAAAAATATGATGTCGTTTTTATTCCGATCACTTTCAGACCGCGTCAGGGTGGTGTTAATTCAATAAACATGAAGAAGATATTCAAGATCGGAAAGAAAGCTTTAAAGGACTTCTCTCACCTTAACAAGGTTATAAAAAAAGTTCCTGAAAAGAAGGCATAGTCCGGAAAGTGAGACAAACAGTAATGAGTAATAAAGTTTTGAAAGTTGAAACGATAATGAAAAGGGAAGAAAATTTTCCTGTTATACCTGCCATAATAATATCTTTGGTGTTCATAGGAATCCTTCTTATAGGAAAGAGCCTTCTGGACACCGAGTTTGGCTATGTTTTTACCTGGTGGTGGACTGTGTTTGTTGTAGGACTTACAGCCCTTCCCCTTGCAGAGCTTTTGTTCTCCGGTTTTTACGGCGGCGGATACATATTTGCAAAGGTCCTTGGAATAGGCGGGTCGGGCTTTTTAATGTTCCTGCTTTCATCAATAAAACTTATAAAGTTTACAAGACTTGCATGTATATTGGTGGTTCTTTTCTTTGGTCTTGTTAACTACGGCCTGTATTTTTATTTCAAATACAAAAAGAGCGAAAAGCTTTCTTATATGATGGACAGTAAGCCTTGCAGCTACGAAAAGAAGCTTATTCTTACAATGGTTATAGAAACCCTGTTTTTTGTCCTTTTGGTAGTGGGCGGTTATTATAAATGCATTAATCCACAGGCTTACGGCCAGGAAAAAATGATGGACTACGCCTTTATGCAAACAATGTTCAGAACAGATTATTTTCCTGTGGAAGACATGTGGGCAGCGGGAGAGTCTTTAAACTATTATTATTTTGGACAATATATAGCTACATTTGTTACCAAGCTCTCCGGGATAAGCGTTAATCAGGGTTATAATTTAAGCCTTTTGCTTTTAATGGCACTTTGTTTTACCCTTTCCGCAACAATAGTTTACGAGCTTACTGCCTGGGCAGCCCAAAAAAGGTGGAAAAGAGGCTTCTTTAAGGAGGCGTCGCCGGTAATTGCCGGGGGCATAGCGGGAACTGCCGTAACATTTGCCGGAAATATGCATTACACCATCTTTGCCAACATTATTCCTCATGTTCAGGAAATGATAGGCATGGAAGCGAAAAAATACTGGTACCCGAACGCCACAAGATACATTGGCTACAATCCGGATACAAACGATAAGACTATACATGAGTTTCCTTCCTATTCCTTTGTTCTTGGGGATCTGCATGCTCATGTAACGGACATAATGTTTGTTCTTACACTTATAGGTGTTTTACTTGCCTGGTTTAAATGGAGAGCAAAGAAAATAGAAGAGGTAAAGCTTACACAAAGAGATACGACAGACATCTGGATGGAGTCTTTCCATCCGGCGCTTATAATGGTAGGCTTCCTTATCGGAATTTTCAGAATGGACAATTTCTGGGATTTCCCTATATATTATGTGGTTTCAGGTGCGGTTATTCTGTTTTCAAACCTTATTCTTTACAGATTTAAGTTTAAGGCTTTAAAACTTACTCTTATACATGCGGTGCTTATTATGGGAACAGCTTTTTTGGTATCCCTGGCATTTTCCATTCATTTTGTTGCAATGACAAACGGAATAGCATTTTGCAAAAATCATACACCGCTTTACCAGCTCCGTATTCTTTGGGGATTGCCATCATTTATCCTTTTGCTTTTCTTTATAAGCCTTGTTACGGAACTTATAAGAAAAGGTAAAGAAGATAAAGATTATAAGATGCCTGAAAACGCAAGACCGGTTGCATTTTTTATGGACCGTATTAATCCACAGGACCTTTTTGTTTTAACCATAGGTCTTTGTGCTTTCGGACTTGTGCTTGTGCCGGAAGTGGTTTATGTAAGAGATATTTACGAGGGAACCCAACCCCGTGCCAATACAATGTTTAAGTTAACCTATCAGGGCTACATTATGTTTGGCTTAATGATGGGATACGTACTTACAAGACTTATTTTCTTTGCAAAAAGGAACTGGCAGATAATCTGGGGCTGCATAACAGCCTGCTTCTTTATATCAACAGTCGGATACATTGGGGAAGCAACAACGGCATGGTTTGGAGATGTTAAAGACGAGACCAGATTCCAGGGACTGGGCGCAGCAGACTTCTTGAACGGCCAGGTTTTAGACGATAAGGATAACGAATGGGTGGATGCGTCCTACGACTATCAGGCTATAAACTGGATTAACGAAAACATTTCCGGTAAGCCGGTGATGGTAGAAGCCTGGGGATTTTCCTACAGCTATTATAACCGTGTTTCCGCATTTACAGGACTTCCTACAATAGAAGGATGGCAGATACATGAGTGGCTCTGGCACAACAGTTACGATTTTGCCGTTACAAGACAAAACGATACGGATGCTCTTTATGTTTCAAGAGATCCGGAAACTGTAAAGGGGATAATAGAAAAATATGATGTAGAATATATTTACATTGGCTCCAAGGAACGTACCAAGTATCCGGAAATAAACGAAGAATATCTTCTTTCTTTGGGAAGTGTGGTTTATTCAAACGATCGGGTAAAGATAATAAAAATAGACAGATAATCTAAAAGAAAAGAGATGTAAAAGATGAGAACAATTCATTGGGCAGGAGATTCAACAGTAGCATTTAACGGGGCAGATACTTACCCTCAGACCGGCATAGGCCAGGCTCTTCCTTTATACCTTAAAAGGGATGTACTTGTAAGAAACTACGCTATGAACGGCAGAAGTACCAAGAGTTTTATGGACGAGGGAAGACTGTCGGAGATAGAAAAGAATATTAAAGAGGGAGATTTTCTCTTTATTCAGTTCGGACACAACGATGAAAAAGCACAGGATGCGGCCAGATACACCACTCCTTACGATACTTTCACAAGCAACCTGGAGATTTATGCAAATGTAGCAAAGAAAGTGGGAGCACATCCGGTTTTTATTACTCCTCTTGAAAGAAGAAAGTTTGTAACAAAGGAAGAATTTGAAAAACAGGCAGGGCTTTGCGACGGAGACGACCGTTTCGTTAATGCTGAGGGCGGCAGTTTTATTTCACCTACTCATGGTGACTATCCGGATGCCATGCTTAAGTTTGCCTACGAAAATGATATTCCTTGCCTGGATCTTAACAAGGCGAGCAGGGAACTTATGGAGGAGAAAGGGCCTGAAGAAACTCTTAACTGGTTTATGCACGTAAAGGGAGGAAGATACCCTTACGTTACCGAAGATAAAGCGGACAATACACATCTTAGGTATGAGGGAGCGGTTGTTTTTGCCGGGATCATTGCAAAAGAGTTAAAGGAACTCGGCGGTATTTACGAGGACCTTGTAGAGTGCACGTGCAATATATTAAGTTAAAGATAAAGTACATATGAAGATATAAATAAAGCCTTCAACATAAGTGAAGGCTTTTTTATTTTAATAGTTCTCTGTTTCATCATAGTAGACTTTTACAACAATGTTTTGAGCATAATCGCCGAATTCTGCACCAAAAAGTGTAAGGCCGCCGCAGTTTACCGTATCTTTCGGAACGGAAAAACGAAGGTCTATGGTGGAATTGTATTGAATGTTTAAGTCATCTATTGTTACCGATGAAATCCGGTGGGTTCCGTCTATAAAAGAACCCTCTTTGTTAATGATTAATGTTTTAAGAAGTCCATACTGGTTCAGCAATGACGGCCACCAGGAAGGAGAAACAATTCCCTTTCTTGTGCCGTAGTCTCCGGGACTAATCCATTTGCCAAGAGGAATATCGTTAATATAAAAATATATATCGCTTGGGTAATCCTCGTTAACATTCGGACATTCGGAAGATATCTCAAATGATATCTGGATTTCCGAGATCTTCTGGCCGGCGTGAAGACGGTTAGGAAGATTGTATGTAATGCTTCCCCATCCGATCCAAAGAACGCCTGCGTTAAAACGCTCGGGATAGGAGAAGATCCTTGGGTCGTCAAACTCTCCGATTATAGTGGAAGGAGTTGCAAGACCACAGGTAGGGTGGGCATCTACGGAAGTGAAATGTCCTACAGATATTTCGTCCTGATAACAAGGCTTTGTGGCTTCATGCGGTGCAAGATCCACTATAAGCTTGTCGTGGATAGGAGTAACGATCTTTCTTATCCCTCTTTTCCCGGACGTTGTTTGAATGCTTACAAGACCTGCCTGTTCAAGCTTTCCCACATGAAGTGAGATAGCGGAATTGGTAAGTCCCAAAGCTTCTGCAAGATCGTTCATGCTGAGATTTTTGTCTTCATAAATGAGCTGCATGATCTTAAGTCTCATAGGTGTGCTCAAGGCTTTGAAGACTTCATCGGCTTCTTCAAGTGAATGAAGGTAAAGCATGAATCCAGTCCTTTCGTGTTGTTTAATTTTTTCGTAAAACAGTATAGCATTTTGCGGTTTGTTTTACCATTCCGCAGGGTGGGTGAAGTGGGATTTTGGCTTTTTGTTAAGGTTTTTGTTAAAGGAAATTAATGCTTATA
>JAILFQ010000347.1 GCA_024697505.1 Lachnospiraceae bacterium | reverse complement strand
CAAGTTTAGTGCTTTCAATACGCACGTCCTCTGCCGTTCTGTTTTCATAAACGATAGGCGTAGGTGTAGGCGTGTTGTTTACAGCCTCTTTCTTGTCTGTATTGTCGCAGCCTGTCCATGTAATAACTGCAAGCGCAAGTGCAAATGATGCAACAAGTACTTTCCTAAAGTCTTTTTTCATAATGTCTCCCTTATAATACTATTTTTTATGTTTTTTAGAAAAGAATGAAAAGCCGGTGCCCCCATTGCTCTTTTCTTCTTCACTATCCTGTTCCTTTCTGAAGGCAAAATACTCTGCATCCAGGTTCTGGGATTCCAAAGCGGCGGCATCTTTGCCGGTAGCTCTTCCTTTCTTCTTGTTTTTCTTTCCGAAGCCTTCCGGAACCTTAGGTGTCTCATGTACTTCCACAACAGCAGAGGCCGACATTTTTTTGGTATACTCATCTTCATAAGCAACCTCGTCTTCTCCCACACTTTCATTACTCTTGCTGTTTTGCTTTTTGTCCTCTTCTTCCTTCTTTTTCTTCATATCTTCAATTATTCTGAGGTAAACATTTCCCTCGGTCATGGCTTCAAGCTGAGAAGTCATTTCTACGGAATTTGAAGCCAGAAAATCCATCTGGTCCTGATAACTGTTCATAAGAGCTTCAAAATTCTTTTTTGTATTAACATACGCAGTTTCGAAAACTCTCTGCATATCCGTTATGGCACGCTGAGTGTAAAGAAGCGAGGACGCATTTATATCTTCCGCGCGTTTTAATGCTTCATCTTTAATGATGGCGGCATTTCTTTCGGCTTCGGCCTGACCACGCTCTCTTGCGGCAACAGTACCCTCGTACTGCTCCATTACTTCGTACACAGCTATATTAAGCTCATTAAGAAGCTCTATAAGCCTTTTTTTGGATACGATCACATCCTCGGAGGAGTAGGTACTCTCCTTGCAGTTTGCAAGATCGATGTTGAGTTTTTTCATTATCTGTTCAATTTTTTCAGGCATACTTTCCTCCTATTCAAATCTGAACCACCAGAAGTCCATACTGGTACCCGGCATAAATATAAATTCAACTGTTCCTTTGCCGGAGAGTTCTTCTATTTCAAATTCTTCTTCCCTATACTCGGCTCCGCCTTTAACATCAAAAGCCTGAACCGAAGCCGATGCTTCCTTCTTAAAGCGAAGCTGTACGGTGTTCTTTGCAAGCGTGGACCTGGTGCAGACTCTTATCCTTTTAACAGGCTTTTCAAAATCCATTTCTTCAAAAGCAACCGTTACATTGTTACCTATATTTTCAATACTCTTTATTTCTTTGTTAACGCTAAAGCTGTCTCCGTAGAGGGCATCATTTTCTGCCATAAAGAGTTTCTCATAAGCCTTCTTCGTCTTTGTGAATGTAACCTTATTAAACTGGAAAGAGTCCGGAGAAACAAGATAAAATGATGTTAATCCCTTAAGTCTCTTGGACAGTTTGTAAGTTTCCGGCTGGAAAACCATCCACTGTGAAGGTTTTTTATAAATTCCGTCATAAAGAAGAACGCTGCCTTCTTTACCCGGCTCTCCCTCATAAAGTTTTATTTTAACCGCTTCCGATGTATTTGCGAATATAGAAAGAGTAACCTCATCCGAGCCGACACTTCCAAAATCCAAATTGGTAAGACCGACAAGGCTTTCAACGCCGTCATTGTTTACTCCGAGAAGATTAACGCCATGTTCTATTCCCTCTACAGTTGTTGCACTTCTTACATCGCAAAGTCCAAGCGGTATTTCCTCATAAGGGTCTTTGGTGCTCTTTCCGAGACCGTTTACACTGCATTCAATGGTGGACGTAACAGAAACAGCAGAACCGCCGTTTCTTGTCTTGCAGCAAAGACGGAATTCCCCGTCTCCAAGTCCGGTTACCTTTGCTTTACTTCCATCCGCATCAAGCTCTGCATAATCTACAGGAATGCCGGAATCCGTAAGCGCATACCACTCAAGTTCTTTATAAGTGGCGTTTTCCGGATATATACGTGCACTAACGGTAAAATAAGGTTTTTCTGTTGCTTCTTTAGAACCTGTCATATGTTTTTCACCCTCAATAAAGAGTTCAATTTTTCTGACAGGTATTTCATTCTTGTCCGTAAGAAGTCCGCCTTCGGAGCCGCCTGTATAAAGAGGCATATCTTTGTTTTCTTCGCTTGCCGCAACTCCTTCTTCACAAACCCCCATAACTGCAGGTACGGTTATGGATTCTGCCGGAAGGCCGGCACTTTTAACCGTAATAAGAATATCCCCCGGTTCTTTCTTTGCAGCAATTACAAGTCCAAGCTTTCCTCCGAAAAGTCTCTTACTCTTTCCTTTGTACTCGTCAAAGTCTGCGCTGTCTCCGTTATCTATTCCGAGGAGTCTTCCTGCTCCGGTAACACTTACAAATACGCGGTTATTTGCATTGGCAACTTCATAACCATCTTTATCAAGTGCTGTAATATCCACAAAAAGCAGGTCTTCACCGTTTGCTTTTATAGAGTCTTCTTCTGCAACAACCTTAAGTTTTGCGGTATCGCCAAAGGAGTGCTTTTCATCCGTTGCAACAACCTTCATGTTCTCGTCGTAGGCAACCGCTTTAATGACCCCTTTTTCATAAGGAACTCTGAAAAGCTTTGTAGGTGTTTTATCATTTGCAACATCTATGTCTTCTTTTCCTATAGACTTACCGTTAAGGAAAAGTTCTATGTGCGGTGCATTGGAACAAACCTGCACATCTATTATCTGGCCTTCGTTAAAATCCCAATAAGGGAATACATGCACCATAGGTGCGATTTTATAATCTGTCCAATTGGCGCGGAAAACATAGTAGGCGTCCTTTGGGAAACCTGCCGTATCTATCTGACCAAAGTAGGAGTTCATTGTCTTATATGGTGTGGACTCGCCTATATAGTCAAAACCCGTCCACAAAAACTGGCCCATTGTATACTTTGCATCTCTGTCGGCTGTAATACAGTAGTCCCAGCTTGGTGCGCCCCATCCTGTTATGGTATTTCCAAGAGAAGAACACTGCTCGTCTTCGTCGGAAAGGATCATTTTATTTCTTGGGAAATGGTACACATTACGGCTGGAAAGGACGGATGCGGTTTCGCTTACGAATATTACCCAGTCTTTATATTTTTTATGATGATCGTCATAAAGATATTCAGAGTAGTTGTATCCTACACAGTCCAAAAGCTTAGAGCAATTCTGCGGAGCTTCCCACTTCATAAAGTTGGAGCCATGCACAATAGGATAATGGCGCTTAGGGTCGCTTTTTACAACTGCATCGTAAAGTTCTCTTACAATCTCGCTTCCGCGTTTTTCGTCCAGTATATCCGGTATTTCGTTACCTATACTCCACATAAGCACACTTACATGGTTTCTGTCTCTTCTTATCCAGGAAGTAACGTCCCTTTCATACCAGTCATTAAAGAATCTTCCATAGTCAAACTCAGTCTTAGGCTTTTCCCACATATCAAAAGCTTCGGACATAACAAGAAAGCCCATTTCGTCGCACAAGTCCATAAGTTCCGGTGCAGGCATGTTGTGGGCGGTACGTACCGCATTAACTCCCATGGTTCTAAGAATTTCAAGCTTTCTCTTCATTGCATCCTTATGGAAAGCAGCTCCAAGGCAGCCAAGATCGTGGTGTTCGCAGACACCGTTTATCTTTAACTTTCTTCCGTTAAGAAGGTAACCTTCATTTGGTGTAAATTCCTGAGTTTTAAATCCAATACGGTTTTTTTCTGTTTCTATTTCTTCGCCGTCAAGAATAAGTTTTGTAACATGAGTATATAAATTCCCCTGCGCAATATCCCAAAGCTTTGGAGAAGAAACAGTCATAACTCCGGAAACACTTGCGGCATCTGCCTTTACTTCGCATTCCGCAACAAGACT
>JAILFQ010000346.1 GCA_024697505.1 Lachnospiraceae bacterium | reverse complement strand
GCTGTGGACGGAATTTTGGCGGAACTTGCAAACGGCCGTTTTGTACATATAAACGAATATACAGACCGTAAGGATGGATTTGGTCATATGGTCAGAAATTCAAATGCGGTTATGGATAAACTTGAGGAAATCGTTTCGGATATCAAGAATTCTTCCGAAACCGTAGACACTTCCTCCGACAGTCTTTCCCGCATGGCGGATTCTATAGCAACAACTACAGAGGCGGTTGCAGAGGCGGTACAGGATATTGCCGAGGGAGCAACAGACCAGGCTATGTCCATCCAGCGTTCGGCAGAGAATACCGGAGAGATAACAAATGCCATAGAAAATGTTCAGAGCTCCGCAAATGAATTAACAAGACTTGCAACTCATATGAAGAAGTCCTCCGGAGATTCGGAAGATGCACTTGAAGCCTTCAAGAAAACAAATGATACCGTTACGATAAAGATAGATGAGATATCAAGAAAGATCGCTTCCACGCAAAATGCGGTTACGGATATAGATAAGAGTATTGTAGGTATTACCGCTATTGCCGCTCAGACAAATCTTCTTTCTCTTAACGCTTCCATAGAAGCCGCAAGAGCAGGAGAGGCAGGCCGCGGATTTGCGGTAGTTGCCGAAGAGATAAGAGTTCTTGCAGACAACTCCAAGACTCTTGCCGAAGAAATACAGACAGTAATGTCCAATCTTTTAAATGAATCCTCGGAAGCTGTTACGGCAGCAAACGAGATTATGGAAAGCAACAAGACTCAGCAGGAAACTCTTGCAGAGGCTTTGAAATCCGTTAAGGAAATGCTCGAAGACATAGAAAATACCGTTGTTAAAATCGGCGATATTACAAAGGCATCCGAAAAGTGCGTATCTTCCAACAAGGAAGTTGTGGAGTCCATGTCTACTCTCTCCGCAATTTCTGAAGAAAACGCCGCATCCAGCGAAACAACCGGTGCTTCCATAGAAGAACTCTCCGCAACCGTAACAGAACTTGCGGAATCTTCAAGACAATTGAAAAATGTCGCCGCTGTGCTCATCAAGAAGATCGAATTCTTCAAATGACACAAATGGGGACGGGGGTGATGTGTCATTTTTGACAGCACATTCCTTGAATAGAATAATAAAAGGGCTGAATCTGATTCAGCCCTTTATTTTTATGTTTACTTACCCGTTCTTTTTCTGTCCAGGTCTAAAACCACCGGAATTCCTTCTTTTCTTGTGGAATTAAGATCTATTATTCTTTGGTTTTCAGACCCTCTGAAAGAAAGGGAAATGTTCTTTAAAGCCTGTACAAACCGCCCGTCTACAAGAATATCCAGGCAGGACAGTAATTCGTCAGTGCATTCGGTTCTTGGATAGGAACCGTCCGTTTTAAGCTCTTCGTAGGTAAAACCCGTATAACACCAGATGTTTTTATCCGGATATAAGGCTTTAACCTTTCTTGCCAACCCCAGCACCGTCTCCTGATTTCTTGGTTCGAAAGGATCTCCCCCAAGAAGAGTTAAGCCCTGAATGTAAGACGGTTCAAGCATTTTAAGGATCTGAGCTTCTGTTTCATCCGTATACGGTTTTCCGTAGTCAAATGCCCAGGTTTGCGGTTGAAAGCAACCGGGGCACTTATTTGTACAACCGGAAACGAATAGCGTTACCCTTACGCCTGCGCCGTTTGCAATGTCACAATCTTTTATTTCTCCGTAGTACATAATATTGCCTCTTTATTTCTGAATATCCCCGGTACAGGAATTATAAATGAAGGACTCTGTCCTTGATCTCCTGAGTGCGGCCCTGATTCCAGTACTGTGTGCCTATGTAACCGCAGGTACGTCTTGCAACATTCATTTTGTCCTGATCTGTATTTCCACAGTTCGGGCACTTCCAAACAAGCTTTCCGTCGTCTTCAATAATATCTATCTGTCCGTCGTATCCGCAAACCTGACAGTAATCGCTCTTAGTGTTAAGTTCCGCATAAATGATGTTGTTATAAATAAACTTCATTACTTCAAGAACAGCATCTAAGTTGTTTTGCATATCCGGAACTTCCACGTAGCTGATGGCGCCACCCGGTGAAAGATGCTGGAACTGAGCCTCAAACTTAAGCTTGTCAAAAGCATTGATATGCTCCGTAACATGTACGTGGTAGGAGTTTGTAATATAGTTTTTATCTGTAATTCCTTTAATAACACCAAAACGTCTCTGAAGGCATTTTGCAAACTTGTATGTGGTGGACTCAAGCGGTGTGCCGTAAAGAGAGAAGTCTATGTTATGCTCTTCCTTCCATTTGCGGCAGGAAGCATTCATTTTTTCCATAATCTCAAGAGCAAAAGGAGTAGCCTCCGGGTCTGTGTGGCTCTTGCCTGTCATGTACTTTACACATTCGTAAAGACCGGCATAGCCAAGGGAAATTGTGGAATAACCTCCAAAAAGAAGCTTGTCTATCTTTTCCCCCTTCTTAAGCCTTGCAAGAGCGCCATGTTGCCAAAGGATAGGGGCAACATCCGAAAGAGTGCCCTTAAGTCTTTCGTGGCGGCAGAGAAGAGCGCGGTGGCAAAGTTCAAGTCTTTCATCAAAAATCTGCCAGAACTTTTCTTTGTTTCCTCCGGAGGAAAGTGCAACATCCGGAAGGTTAATTGTTACAACGCCCTGGTTAAAACGGCCGTAATACTTTGGCTTATTTGTTTCCGGGTCTACATATGTTGTAAGGAAGGAACGGCAGCCCATGCAGGTGTAGCACTGGCCGTTTCCGTTCTTGTCCACTTTAAGTTCTTTCATTTTCTTTTCGGAGATGTAATCAGGAACCATACGCTTTGCAGTACATTTTGCTGCAAGTTTTGTAAGGTACCAATACTTGGAATCCTCCGTAATGTTGTCTTCTTCAAGTACGTAAATAAGCTTTGGGAAAGCAGGTGTTACCCATACGCCGGACTCGTTTTTAACGCCCTGGTAGCGCTGGTTTAACATTTCTTCTATTATAAGAGCAAGGTCTGCCTTTTCCTGCTCGTTTCTTGCCTCGTTAAGATACATAAATACGGTAACGAAAGGAGCCTGACCGTTTGTTGTAAGAAGGGTTACAACCTGGTACTGTATGGTCTGTACACCCTTATTTATTTCTTCTCTGAGACGCTTTTCGGAAACTTCTTCAATCTGTGTCTCAGTTGCGTTTATACCTATTTCTTCAAACTCCGCACGTACGGTTTTGCGAATCTTTTGTCTGCTTAATTCCACAAAAGGTGCAAGGTGTGTAAGACTTATGGACTGACCGCCGTACTGGTTTGAGGCAACCTGTGCGATTATCTGTGTTGCTATGTTGCAGGCTGTGGAAAAGCTGTGTGGCCGCTCTATAAGGGTGCCTGTTATAACGGTTCCGTTTTCCAGCATGTCCTCAAGATTTACAAGGTCACAGTTATGCATGTGCTGTGCATAGTAGTCGCTGTCGTGGAAATGAATGATACCCTCCCTGTGGGCATCTACAATATCCTGAGGAAGAAGGATACGCTCCGTAATATCTCTGGAAACTTCACCCGCCATGTAGTCTCTCTGTGTGGAGTTTACTACAGGATTTTTGTTGGAGTTTTCCTGCTTTGCTTCCTCGTTGCAGCATTCTATAAGAGAAAGTATCTTTTCATCCGTTGTATTGCTCTTACGTACAAGAGAACGGGTGTATCTGTATGTAATATAGTTTTTTGCGATTTCGTAAGCACCATGTGCCATGATCTGCTTCTCAACAAAGTCCTGAATCTCTTCTACAGACGGAGCTCTGCCTATTTTTTGACATGTAAGCTCTACAGACTGAGCGATGCGCTGAATCTGTCTGGCTGTCATTCTGATGTCTTCTTCCACACTTTCGTTGGCCTTTGTGATGGCAGTTACGATTTTTTCTATATTAAATTCCGCTTCTGCACCGTTTCTTTTTATAACGTTCATGAAAAAAATACCCTTCCTTCGTATAAATTGGTGGATTTCCTCCCCATAGTCGTACCACAATATATTGGTACCGCCTTAAAATTATTACACAAAATA
>JAILFQ010000136.1 GCA_024697505.1 Lachnospiraceae bacterium | reverse complement strand
TGGTACCCACTTCCGTCTTGTAGCTGCGGAAATAGAACTTATTAAGCAGCCAAAGCCAATGCCTAAGCTTCCTGTTGCAAGGATTATGTGGAAGATAAAGCCTGACTTTAAGACAGGTACAGCAGCCTGGATCTATGCAGGCGGCGGCCACCATACAGTTGTTTCCACAGCTCTTACTCTTGAAGACATCCGTCTTTTTGCAAAGCTTACAGACACAGAACTTGTTACAATAGACAAGAATACAGACCTCACTTCTTTCCAGAAGAATTTGTAATTTTTCCGGCAGAATAGAAATACCCCGTCAGGAGAACTCTTCCTTAAAAAGTTTCCCGGGCGGGGTATTTTTTATCCTCTTAATTTCAAAGGGATATCATTTGCAAGGGTATCATTTGCAGAGTTACCATATTTCCTTGAAACTTGGTAACTTTTTGTTGTATATTTGTGAATTTTTCTACAAGCTACATCAAAATATAAGAAAACCTTGTGCAAAAATAATATTGACGGTCACTTTTACTTGATTTAATATAAGCCGCAACCTAATTTAGACTTTATTTGTGCCATGCACACTTATATATTCGGAGGAGTAAAAATGACAAAAGATTTAACCGTAGGAGCTCCGTCAAAGGCAATAATTTCCTTTGCGCTTCCTGTTTTCTTCGGAATGCTGTTTCAGCAGCTCTACAATATGGTAGATACAATGATAGTAGGAAAATACCTTGGTATAGACGCCCTTGCGGGAGTCGGTGCCACCGCTTCCCTCTTTTTCCTTGTAATAGGAAGCATACAAGGTATCTGCAACGGTTTTGCAATTCCTATTGCTCAGATGTTCGGTGCCAAAAACGATAACATGTTAAGACGTTTTACAGCGGCGTGCGCTGTTCTTTGTACAGGGCTTGCTCTTATTATAACCCTAGTTACAACTCTTTTTTGCAAGGGCATGTTAACTCTTATGAAAACTCCGGAAGGAGCCTTTGACTATGCCTATGTTTATATTTTAATAATATTCCTTGGCATACCTTTTACCTTCCTTTACAACATGGTTTCCGCTGTTGTAAGAAGCCTTGGAGACAGCAGAACTCCCGTTGTTTTCCTTGTTATTTCTTCCGTACTTAACATAGTTTTGGACCTGCTTTTTATTATAGCCTTTAAAATGGGGGTTGCCGGTGCGGCCCTTGCTACCGTTCTTTCTCAGGGAGTGTCCGGTATTGCATCATTTATATATCTTAAAAAGAAGTTTACAATATTAAAGCTTTCCAAAAGTGACTGGACTCCAACCTGGTTCGCTTATTGGAGACTTTGCGCCGTAGGTCTTCCTATGGGTGCCCAGTATACAATAACCGCCATTGGTACAATAGTTGTGCAGACTGCAATAAACGGTTTTGGAGAAAGCACCGTAGCAGGCGTTACAGCGGCACAAAAGATATATTCCCTTATCTCCTGCCCACTGGAAGCCCTTGGAACCACAATGGCAACCTATACGGGACAAAACATTGGAGCAGGACGTTTCGACAGAGTAAACAAAGGACTTCTTGCTTCTACATTAATGGGGATAGGCTTTTCCGTAGTAATCTTCCTGGCTATGCTGGTTGTGGGAGATGAGTTTTCTCTTCTCTTTATAGACAAGGAAGAAACAGGTGCCTTAGCAGATGCCTTTAAGTACACCGTAATTTGTACCGCAGGTTTTCCGCTGCTTACCTTCATTTCCACCTTCCGTTTTACAATCCAGGGAATGGGCTACTCCCCTCTTGCAATGATAGCCGGAGTTCTGGAAATGATAGCCCGCTGCTTTGTGGGACTGGTCCTTCCGGGAATAATAGGTTACACAAGTATATGCCTTTCAAGCCCTGCAGCATGGCTTACCGCAGACCTCTTCCTTATTCCTGCCTTCTTCTATTGCAGAAATAAGGCAATGAAGCAGTACCTGGTTCCGGATAAAAACAACGGACATAAAACGATAGTGTAAAAACAAAGAGCCTCATTTTAAGACGAAAGATCCTAAAATGAGGCTTATTTTATACAAGACCTATATTTCTTAAAACACAATAAATGATAAGCAAAACTATCATTATTATCGTAAGGATTTTTAAAGACTTTGGGAGCGTAAAGCTTCCGTTCCTAACGTAGGAAACAAGCGACCATATTATAATAAATATTATAAAAGGCAAAAGAACAAACAACATGTTGTTTGCTGCGTAAGCACCGGGTATGTCTCCGTGGATCATGCATACGCACATTCTTGTGGAGCCGCACCCCGGGCAGTAAAGCCCTGTTATAAGTCTGAATATGCAGGGTATAGCAAAACCTGTACGGGATACGAATACCCCGTACAGGATTCCTGCTGTTACAAGCACTACAGCTGTAATTATTACTTTTTTTAATCTTTTCTTTGATTCTGCATTCATTACATATCTATTGTTCCGTTGTTATTGGAAATCCTGTCAACTTCCTGGTTGATCTCGTTCTGGGCAAGTGCAAGTGTAACAATGGAAAGACCGAAGATTGAAAGAATAAGATAAACAACTCCGTTGTTGGACTTTGGAAGACCATACTTCTCAAACTTGTAATTGTCAATCTTATCACCGAGCATATAGCTCCAGATGAACCAGAATATACCGCAGGTGATGATCGAAAGAAGAACCACAAGACCTCCGGACATATCATTTGGATGACCTGTCATCTCGTTTACATCATTAACCACAAACGCCATCCACACAAACATAAAGATACCGCAAGTTACGATTGAAAGAATAATGTAAAGTGCTAAATCCCTTTTTGTTAATACATTCATTATTTTTTCCACTCCTTTTTTATAGGCTTTCTTGTTAGCCTTTATAAAAAAATTATATACTATAAAAATACAATTTTAAATACATAAATGCTATATAATCGATTAAAAATGCATTAGAAACTACATTGGTCCTTTATCTTTAAACCAGGTATGTCTTTCCTTCTTTCTGCAAAGATGAGGAGATATCATCCATTTATTGCCGACATCAAACCATCTGAATTTTTTATTCTTCTTAGAGACAGGCTCCCAAAGAGGAAGTCCGCTTCCGTTAGGGTTTCCGGACTTTACAAAGTTTGCAACGTAATCCGTCATCTCCGCCGCAAGGGCTTTATCTTCTTCCGTAAAAGGTCTCCAGGACTTGTCCATATTTCCGAACATATACCAAAGATCTGAGGAATGAAAGGCTTTGTAGCTGTTTCCCGGAAGCTCCCTGTCGAAAAAATAGCCCCAGACAGGTGCGTGCCCCTGTTTTGAAAGCTTAAGAGCATAATGCAGGGCAATTTCATATATAACTACGGATAAAAAGTCCTGGCTTGTAACACCTACTATCATAGGAATGTTTAATGTGTACCCTTTTCTTAAGGACCTTGCCTGGCTTTCCTTTATTATCTTTCCGTCAATTCCCGGCTGGAGATAATGGAAGTTGTTGTCTTCCCTGCTTTGTGCATACCACGCTTCCCAAAGTTCTTTGGCAGGCACTCCTTTAAGAGCATCATTATCCTTTGCGCCAAGCCTTTCCCTTACCTTGTCCCAGAAGGGCTTTGCTTTTTCTTCTGTGTAAGGTCCCACTATTTCAGGCATCGCCCCTGCTCCGGACATCATTACCGCTCCTGAAACGAGGCCTTTTAAAAGGTCTGTTGACAAAAGGTCTGTAATGCTCATTGCTCCGGCAGACTGTCCCATAAGAACAAT
>JAILFQ010000134.1 GCA_024697505.1 Lachnospiraceae bacterium | reverse complement strand
AATACTATCTCCTTTCTGAAAAGGTTTTATTTTAAATATAGTAAAAATATTTTATTTTTTATTTTACCACAAAGGATCTTATTTTTCACTTCTTTATCTTATAGGGAATATAATTTAGCCTTAATGGTAAATAACTATCCTTTTTTATTACATTTAATATAGCTTATGTTTTATTAATTCCAACCTTTGGATTAAAATAGAGATTATAAGATAATTACAAGAAAAATGTGGAAATTGAAAGATAAAAGCGTATATAAATAAGGAAGTACAAATAAAATAAACATACTTACGAAAAGGGGAATGGTCATGAATATCACAGATGAATTAAAAGAGAGATTAAAAAACGCAAAAACTAAAGAAGAAGCATTGGAGATTATGGATAAGATCAAAAATGATGCAGAAAATGCGGGAATTGTTCTTGATGAGGAGGATCTCAAAAATATTGCCGGAGGTTGCCCGCCGCTAATTTACTTCCCTAATTTTATATAAATAAATACTATGTTAAAAAAATGTTAAACTTCTTCTTCCTATTTTTGCATAATGATAGTATAATGTTTCTTGTACGGGTGAAAAAACAAAGTTGAGAAGGCTTTGTTTTCACCTAAATTATAGGAGGTTTATATTTATGGATCTTAAACTCAAAGACAAAGTAGTTATCTTAACCGGCGGTACCGGTGGTATCGGAACCGCAATCGTAAAAGCTTTCCTTAGAGAAGGCGCAAAGGTGGCTTTTTCTTCCACAAGCCAGGAAAAGATTGACAAGCTTATTCCAACATTAAATGCACCTGCAGGAACAGTTGCGGGATTTGTTGCAGATATGAACAAAGAGGAAGATATTAAGAACTTTGTAGAAGGCGCTAAGGCAAAGTTCGGAACAATCGATATTGTTGTTCCTAACGCAGGCTACGAAGGAAAGTCTCATCCTGTACAGGATATGACTCTGGAACTCTTTGAGCAGACATACATGCTTAATGTATTCTCTGTTATGCTTATGATGAAGTACGCTGCTCCTACTCTTATTGAGAAACAGTCCGGTTCTGTGGTTGTTATTGCATCCGCAGCAGCTTACGAACCAACAGCAGGCAACTCAGCTTATGTTTCTTCAAAGTATGCCGTTGCAGGCCTTACAAAGTGCGTTGCACTTGAACTCGGCGCTGTAGGCGTACACGTAAACTACATCTGCCCGGGTCCTGTAGACACACCAATGATGCTTCGTATAGAGAAGGATTTCTTCGGAGATTCCATGACTCACGAGCAGGCTATGGCAGCTCTTTCAGAGCATTATGCACTTGATAAGAGATATGCAAAACCTGAAGAAGTTGCTGACGCAGTTCTTTTCCTTGCTTCAGAGGTTTCCGCTCATACAGCAGGTATGGGAATGCACATCGACTCCAAAGTTTCCGCTCCAAACTAAAAAGAAGTTTATTACATTACATAAAGCAGACTCTTCATTTACGAAGAGTCTGTTTTTGTTTATATTGACAATTTCTGTAAAATCATTGACAATGGTCTTGGGGAGCTTAGGAGGATAGTATCTATGAAGTTGTACCATACAGGAAAAGAAGAAATAAGACAGCCGGACCTTGACCATGGCAGAAAAAATGCAGATTTCGGGCCCGGCTTTTACCTTACTCCGGACAAGGATTTTGCCTTTAGATGGGCCGGAAAAGGCGCAGTTATTAACGAATACGAATTCGACGAAGAAGGTCTTACAGCAAAAACTTTTGAAAGAGACCTTAGCTGGTTTAACTACATTTTTGCAAACCGAAAAGGAAAAGATTTGGAAGAAGCGGACTACGTAAAAGGCCCCATTGCAAATGATACTATTTACGACACCCTTGGAGTTCTTACCAGCGGCCTGCTTTCCTCAGAGGAGGCTCTTAAAATTCTTCTTATAGGACCCTGCTATATTCAGGTTGCCATAAAGAGCCAAAAAGCTCTATCTAAATTAAAGTGGCTTAAGTCGGAAGAGATTAAAGACCACGGTAAGTATGCCGTATTGCTTAAAGAAGAGCAGGAAAGATACCAAAACACGCTGGCGGAGGCCATTTCTGACTAAACAGATATGTTCGACACAATTATTAAATTTTTATATACTCATCAAATTTAATTGCACACAACCAAAAAATGTGGTAAAGTCATCTCGAAAAACAAAACACTCTCAAAATTTAGTATCACAAAATAACCCCTCTCAAAAAAAACAAAATAGGAGCGAAAAAATGAAAAAAAGTTTAAAGACAAGTATTCTCTCTTGCTTTATTGTACTGGACCTTGTTGTAGTTGTAGGCCTTTTTATCCTCGGAAGCAATTTCCGTGTTTCCCGGGTAGCAGGAGAAACCCTCTCAAACACTTACCTTGAAATTGAAAAAGACTTTGGTGATGTAGATGCAATGATGCAGGCTCTTGTTAAGCGTGTTTTCTTAATTGAATCCATGGAAGGCATGGGTGCAATGGGAGATGCGGAAACCGCAAAGAGTATGATAGATCCCGGTAAGGCAGACAGGGAAAGACTTAAAACTGCTATAGACGACCTTCGTATTCAGGCGCAAAAGATTTCCGACGAAGAGTTTCAGGAAAAATTTCTTGCACTTGATGCCGCTGTTACAGGTTTTATAGATCTTTACGGACAGCTTGAAGAAATGTATTATGCCGCAAATTATGACGGAGCATTAATGACATATTTTATGTCTGCTCATGAGCTTATTCTCGGCCACGAAGAGAATATTGCCCTTATGAAGGATCGTTTGGAAGTGTTGCTGGATGAAAACCAGGCAGCACTTGAACAGGCTGCAAAAAGAGTACAGATATCCATTGTAATAGGAGGCATTCTTGTTCTTATTGTTTCCGGCCTGGCACTTTATATTGTAACCAGATCCATTACACCGCTTGTTACCGCTTCCAGACAGCTTGGAAAAGTTCTCTCGGATATGAATGATGGCAAGTCCGATCTTTCCGTAAGACTGGATAACAAAACTCATGATGAAGTTGGCGTTCTTGTTGAAGGTATCAATAACTTCCTGGAAACTCTTGAAGGTATCATCAATAAGATTAAGGGTGAATCCGGAAATATTTACAGATCCGTTGAAAATACAGTCGGCATAGTTAATTCTTCCAGAGACAATGTAAGCAATGTATCTTCTGTTATGGAAGAACTCACTGCCAGCATGGAAACGGCAAACAACACACTTTTATCATTAAATGATGGCGCAGGTGATGTAAACAACGCAGTTAATCAGGTTTCTTCACAGGTTGCCGAAGGAAATGAAAGAGTGGCAAACATAAAGAAGCATGCTACTGTAATACGTGAAAACACAGAAAAGAAGAAGGCTTCTACAAATCATATGGTATCTTCCATTAAAGACGGCCTTGAATCTTCAATAGAAGAAAGTAAGAATGTAGAGCGGATACAGTCTCTTACCGGAGATATTCTTTCCATAGCCGCTCAGACAAACCTTCTTGCACTTAATGCTTCCATAGAAGCTGCAAGAGCAGGAGAAGCAGGAAAGGGCTTTGCCGTTGTTGCGGACGAAATACGTCAGCTTGCGGAGCATAGTAAAGAGACTGCAAATTCCATTCAGGAGATCTCTAACCAGGTTATTTACGCAGTGGAGTCCCTTGCTTCAAGTTCCAACGAAATGCTTACATACGTAAGCGAGTCCGTACTTTCGGATTATGACGAGTTTGAAGGCGTTGCACAGCAGTACTACCAGGATGCGGACGACATTAACTCTGTTCTTGAATCCGTTAATGACAATACGGTTGTTCTTAACCGCACAATTACCGAAATGACCGATCAGATAGATCACATTTCACATGTTATAAACGACTGTACTCAGGGTGTTTCCGATGCAACGGAATCCACTTCCGGAATTCTTACATCCATTACAACAATTCAGAGCGATTCCGAAAACAATCGCGAAATATCCAAGCGCTTGCAGGACGAGGTTAACAGATTCTCTACAGAAAAGTAATATAACAAATGATGTTAAAACTTTAAGCATAAAAAGGGCGGCAGGTTTACCTGCCGCCCTTTTGTGTGTTAACTTTGTTATTCAATGTTCTTTAAAGCCTCATCAAGAGGTATCTTTTTTATTCTTATAAAATCCGTAACGGAAACCACAGCATACCCTATAATTATAAAGAGTACGGTAAGTATCATTCCTTTTACGGACATGTAGAAGGTAAACCATCCGTCCATTTGCATCATAAAAATGCGGAATACCCACGAAATAATCGCTTTTCCCACAGCAAAGCTTAATATTGCGAAGACAAATACCATTATTGCCGTAGGCAGCATATAAAGGGAGGATATTTCGGAATTTTTAAAGCCCAGTATTTTTGCCATGGAAATAGGGCTTTCGTTTTTCTCTATTATTATTTTGCTTAATAAATATATAAGAGCAATACTCATTACAAGGAGCGCGTAGCGGAAGATGTTCATAAAGCCGCCCATGGAGTGCATTAGCTGGTTTGTTATCTTGGTTACGTCTTCTTCGGTTAAAACATTTGCAATATATTTGGAACTTATATCTTTAATCTCAAGATCGGAAAAATAGCCGGAAAAATCTCCCTCTTTATTTCCGAAGATCCTGTTAAAGTTTTCTATAGGCATAAATACCGCAAGACTTCCGGAGTAGTTAAATACTCCTGCAACGGTAAAAGTGTAGGAAGAGGAGCCGTATTTCTCGGAAAGACTTATTTTATCCCCTTCTTTTAAACTGTATTTGTCTGCATAAGAAGCGGAAACATATACATTGCCTTCTTCTAAAGCTTCCCTAATGGTTATATAGGAAGAATCTTTAATGTAACCGTAGACTGTAATTCCTTCGGTGGAGGATGATGCACCCCTCATGGCTTCCCCGTCGGATAGACGGCTTTGTTCCAGGCTTGTTGCAATAAACTTTTCCGCACCTTCGGTAGCGGTTGTAAGTTCTTTTCCCTTTTCATCCATCATTCCGGTGAGAGAGTACTGGTATTTTGAAAAGAGCATGCCGGGGGCCTCTTCTGCGTAATGATTTAAAGAATCCGGAAAACCAAAGGCAAAGCAGAGCATTATTTCTATAAAAACAATACCGAATATAAGAACCAGGTAGTTAGGTATATTCTGGAACAAAACTCTTAAGCGGAATCTTGCAAGAAAACTCCAGGAAGGGAGTCTTACCGCTTTTGCCCGCTTTGTACGCTTAAGGTCGTGGCGCAGGAAGCGGAGAGGACTGAACTTTAACTTGTTGATTATTACAAAGAGGTTTATTACCAGCATAAGTATAAGCGGAATAAGAGTTGTTTTTATAAAGGCTTCTCCGCTCCAAACGGTTGTGTATTTTGGAAGGCTGTAGCTGTTGTAGTAAAGATAAACAACAATTTCCTTAAACACTGTGTAGCCTCCAAGGTTTCCAAGAAGAGCACCAATTATTGTAACAACCACAGGCATTGCCATATAGTGGCGTACAAGCTCCCCTTTGGTGTAACCGGAAGCACGGAGAGTGCCTATTACAGAAGCTTCTTTGTCTATTGTTGTGCTTATTGTAATTGCAAAAATAAAGGCAATAACCGCAATAAGAATGTAAATAAGCACTTCCGCACCTGCAGTATCTCCTTCAATATCGCTTGGTGCAAAATTGGAGCTCTGGTTAAGATATTCCGGAACAAAGTCTTCCAGGGAAAGACCTGCTATAGCAACTCTACTTATAAGCACCTTCAAAAATCTTTCCGCAAAGTCTGCTTTTTCCACGTTTCCGTCAGGCTTTTCGTTGTACATAAAAACATAGTTGTAATGAAGAGGCGCCTCAAGCTTTTCAAATGCTTCAGGAGTAACCATTGCAACATCAAAACCAAAGGCATCAAACATAAGGTCTGTGGTGGACTCGTGGAGAGTTGTGTAATTTACATAAGAAAGAAGACCGACGATCTTAAACTGTCTGCCGGAGAGCATTATGGTGTCGCCTGTTTTAAGCCCCACATTGTCCGCATGCATTCTGTCTATGGCAATTTCATTTTCATTTTCCGGAGCCCTTCCTTCATTAAAGGTTGCAAGGTCTACGGTAGAATCGCTTTTATATACCCGGACGGTTGCATCCTTTATTCCGTCGCCGTCCCTATCTTCTTCCTCGTTTTTAAAGAAGTGGGAGATAATTTCTACCGGAATGCTTTCAATCTCTTCAAAATCTTCCCCGGTAAGAGCCTCGGTGTAAGCAATCCAGTCTTTGGACACTTCACCGCTTTCGATCTTTTCAATAATATCATCTGTCAGTTCTTTATTTACTTCAAAACGGCCGTCTTCAAGATTTCCGGTGCTCCTCGTGTCTTCTATTGCGGCCATCATGGAGTCATGGGCAACATACATTGAAGATACAACACCTATCATAAGAAGCATAAAGACTATTATAACCAGATATTTGTGCCAGTCTCTTGTAAGCTCTCTTGGTATTCTTTTAATAAGAGGATTTTTCATAATAAGCCTCCTACCATTCAAGCTCAGAGGCCGAAACTTTTTCTGTGTTAATATCATTATGGCGCACAATGCCGTCTCTTAAGCGTATTACATGGTCTGCCATATGGCGTATTGCCTCGTTATGAGTAACCATTATTACGGTATTTCCGTATTTTTTGTTGCAGTCTTCAATAAGACCCAGGATTTCTTTGGAGGTTTTGTAATCCAAAGCACCGGTAGGCTCGTCGCACATTAAAATGTCCGGGTTTTTAACAACCGCGCGGCCTATGGAAACTCGCTGCTGCTGGCCTCCGGAAAGCTGGTTAGGGTATTTGTATTTGTGGTCTTCAAGCCCCAAAGTATGCAAAAGATCGTTTACGTCCAAAGGGTTGTCCGAAAGGTAGGCACCTACCTCTATATTTTCTTTTACATTAAGATTCGGAATAAGGTTGTACATCTGGAAGACATAGCCAAGATGCTTTCTTCTGTAGAGGGTGAGTGCCTTTTCGTTCATGCCCGCAAGCTTGTCGCCCCGTATGCTTACATAGCCTGCATCCGGAGTGTCTATTCCTCCGATTATGTTTAAAAGTGTAGACTTGCCGGAACCGGAAGGCCCAAGAAGCACACAAAACTCACCTTTATTTACCGTAAAATCCATGCCCCGTAAAACATCCTGCTTTGCTTCTCCGCTTCCAAAGCTCTTTTTTAGCCCGGAAATTTCAAGGAAAGGTCCTTGCCCGGAATATCTTTCGTTCATAATTTTTTCCTCCGATTTGAATATATTGGTAATTTATATGAAACTTCTGTTAGATGTGCCTAACATTATAGGCTCGATTTTTTAAAAGGTCAATCAAAAAAAATGATGTTGACAGACGAGTTAGTCTCTGCTAACATAATAGCGATCAGTGATAACTAACTAAAAAACAAGGGGAACCAAGTGGGTTAAAATGTGGGATTTAAAAGACTTAACAACATATATTGCAAAATAACGGAGGCCTTATGGCCTCTTTTATTTTTGTTAGTTAACAAAAGTGAATTTTGATAACTGACAGATTATATATCATTACAAGTTATACAAGCAGGTGTGCTTGGGGAGAAAAATTATGCCAAGAGATAAAAGCGGTACCTATACACGCATTATGAAGGCGGCAAAAGAAGCCTTTTTAAAGAATGGGTTTGAAAAAACATCCATAAGAGACATAGCTTCGGATGCCGGGGTTACTTCTGCGGCTCTTTACAGACATTGTAAAGACAAAGAAGAACTTTTTTGCATGCTTGTGGAGCCGGCGATCACCGCGCTTACAGGGTGGGTGGACAACCACATTAAAGTCTCTTACGAGGGCATGGAAAGAGGTGATTACAAGGGAATAAAAAGCCAGTCGGAAATAGATCTTATAAGGAACGTAGGAATTCCATACAAGACGGAATTTAAGCTTCTTATAGAAAAAAGCTCAGGTACGAGATATGAGCATTTTATGCACTACCTTGTGGAAGAACATGAAAAGAAAATGTGGCAGGGCCTTAAAGACATTGCTTCGTACGGGTATAAGGTAAAAAACGTAAGCAGAGAGGAACTCCACATACTGGTAAGCGCATATATGACAGCTCTGTTCGAACCGATCATTCATGATTTTGAAAATGATAAGATTGAACATTACCTTGAAACTGTGGCCGCCTTTTTTATGCCGGGTTGGCACGAGCTTCTTGGAGTTTAGGGGGAAAGATAAAATGAAAGTTAAGAAGAACGCCTTAAAAATGCTGAAGGAATACCTTGGCGGCTTTGGCAAAATTGTAACTTTGGGAAGGTTGCTTGCAGGCGGCAGCGCGCTTGTTGCCATGGTAACCTACTACGAAATATGGAAGATAATGGACCTTGCCATTTCCGGAGAAAATCTTGAAAAGATCCCGGCTATGGGCCGTACTGCGGTGGGGGTAATGATCCTTTCCATGCTTATGTATGTTTTGGCACTTATGTGCACTCATGTTTCCGCTTTTCATATACAGGCAAACATGAGAAATAAACTTATGAAACATATTTTGACCCTGCCTCTTGGAGTGTTTGACGAAGAGGGAAGCGGTAAGATACGCCGCGTGGTTAACGATTCCACCGGAGCAACGGAAACCTATGTTGCCCATGTTTTACCGGACAAGGCGGTGGCGGCGGCAACTCCTTTGGGCCTTGCGGTGCTTATGCTTGCCTTTGACTGGAGGATCGGGCTTATCTGCATTATTCCTATTATAATAGGCTTCCTTTTTATAGCGGGAATGATGGGACCTAAAATGCAGGAGAGCATGAAGTATTACCAGAATGCCATGGAGACTATTTCTTCCGAGGGTGTTGAATATATAAGAGGAATTCCCGTTGTAAAGACCTTTGGACAGACAGTATTCAGCTTTAAGCGCTTTGGCGCGGCCATTGACGATTTTACTTCATGGGCCATTAATTATACAAAGAGTATGACAAAACCAATGGTTCGTTTTATGACAGCCATTAACTCTGTATTTGTTGCTCTTGTTGCGGGGGCATATTTCTTTTCAAGAAACGGAGTTTCTCCGGAACTTGTTTTGAATATGATGTATTACATTATTATTACACCACTTCTTACTGTTGCCATGACAAAGCTTGCCTATTCCGGCGAGCAGGAAATGACCCTTGTGGATGCGATCGAAAGAGTGGATAAAATACTTGCCATTGAGCCTTTAAATGATAACGGCAGTAAGTTAATGCCAAAAGATACAACAATAGAACTGGAAAATGTATCCTACCGTTATCCTAACGCCAAAAAGGATGCCCTTTCCGGTGTTTCCCTTAAAATACCTGCGCATTCCCATGTGGCTTTTGTGGGGCCTTCAGGCGGCGGAAAAACCACAACGGCACAGCTTATTGCAAGATTTTTTGATGTTACCGGGGGAAGCATAAAAATAGGCGGTTTGGACATAAGAGAGATAAAGCAGGAAGAACTTATGAAGAATGTATCATTTGTTTTTCAGGATTCTCATTTGCTTAAAAGGACCATTGCGGACAATGTGCGTCTTTCAAAGCCGGAGGCAAGCGACGAAGAAGTGCTTTACGCCTTAAAGATGGCTCAGTGCACAGATATTCTGGAAAAACTTCCGGAGGGTATTAATACGGTAATAGGTTCCAAAGGCACCTATCTTTCCGGCGGAGAATGCCAGAGAATAGCCATAGCAAGAGCCTTTTTAAAGAATGCACCTATAATAATTCTTGACGAGGCAACCGCTTTTGCGGACCCGGATAATGAGGCAAGCGTTCAAAAGGCCTTTGAAGAGCTTGCAAAAGACAAGACTCTGGTAATGATAGCTCACAGACTGAGTACTGTTTCGAATGCAGATAACATATTTGTTCTTGAAAACGGAAAGGTAACCGAATCCGGAAACCATAAGGAACTTATGGAAAAGGGCGGAAAGTACAGCACTATGTACGCTGAATACGAAAAATCCGTTAAGTGGAAGGTGGTGGCATAAGATGGTAGAAAGATTACAACATAAATATGCTTTA
>JAILFQ010000126.1 GCA_024697505.1 Lachnospiraceae bacterium | reverse complement strand
GCTCATATAGATGAGGTAACCGATACGGTTTCCTCTGTTTTGGTTAATTTCTTTACTTGCCCTTATAGGAGACTGAAAAAATGAAAATAATCTCTCAATTAGCGAGCTAATGTGCTAAAATAACAATATTATGATAGGATTGGTGTAAGTATGGAAAAAAAAGGAAGAAGTGGTAATAAAATTGTACAATGTCTTCTGATGATTTCCCAGGTTGGTTTTACAATGCTTGCTCCTATTGTTATCTGCGTGGCGTTGGCTGTGCTGCTTAACAACAGGTTTGATACCGTATACTTTATGCCGGTTTTCCTTTTACTTGGTATAGCGGCCGCATTCAGAAATGCTTACATTTTATTTAAAAAGTGGCTGAAAAGCGAAGGCGAAGAAGAAAAGATGCATGACTACATAGAGGCTCTTAAAGCAGAAGGAAAAAAGAAACGTGAAAATAAAAAGTAACAGATACATGGATGAGCTCCGGGATATAGCAGATATAGAAGACCTCTTGTGGGATGAAGACAAGGAAGAGGATGATCCGGAGAAAGAAGACGAGTCTTCAGAGGAAGAAGAGGAAGATTTACCGGAAGATCCGGCGGAAGCTATAGACGGTCCAAAGACCGTTAAAGAGTTAATAACAGGAATAGTCTTCTTTTTTACAATTTTCCAGTTTGCACATATATTTGTAAAGGGCCATGCAAGTTACCTTGCAGGTACTTTTATAGGAGGGACTTTAGCCTCCCTGCTTGTAATAAACATGCATCATTCTCTTGAGAATGCACTGCTTTACGATTCGCAAACGGCAACCAGGAAAATGAGGGTTTCAACCATTTTCAGAATGTTTGCCATGGTAGCGGTAATGGTTGTAACTCTTCATTTCGGAGATGTTTACTCCTTTGCCGGAACCCTTTTGGGACTTTTAAGTTTGAAGTTTTCGGCCTATCTACAGCCGTTAACCCATAAAGTTTTACAAAAAACCATATTCAAAGGAAGGTGAGAAAGTGATAATCGGGAACGTATGTAATGTGGGACTTCTTGCTGCCGCCGCGGGGACTACAGAAGAAGTGACCTTTGGTGTAGACGGTCTTTGGTCATACGAGCTTTTCGGACAGACACTTTGGATTACAACGTCGCACGTAAGTCTCGTAATCGTTATGCTTGTAATAATCGCGTTTGCCGTTATAGCAAACAGAGTTATTAAAAAAGCAGATCCGAACGAAGTACCGGGAACGTTCCTCAATATCATCGAAATGGCGGTTGAAGCTGTCGATAGCCTTACAAAGAGCAACATGGGAGAGAAAGGTTATAAGTTTTCCAATTACATCGGAACTTTATTCCTGTTCTTGATCACAGCCAATCTTTCCGGACTATTCGGACTTCGTCCCCCAACGGCCGACTATGGTACAACTTTAGGTCTTGCCCTTATTACTTTTATCCTTATCCACTACAATGGATTTAAGTATGAAAAGTTCGGGCACATCACCAAATTGTTCCAGCCGGTGCTTCTTACTCCAATTAACATCATAGGAGAGCTGGCAACACCAATGTCCATGTCCCTTCGTCTATTCGGTAACATTTTATCCGGTACCGTAATGATGGGACTTATCTACGGATTGCTTCCAATGCTCTTACAGGTGTTCATTTGGCCGTTATTCGGTGTATTGCACGGATACTTTGACGTCTTCTCCGGTTTGATCCAGTCCTATGTATTCTGCATGCTTACTATGGTGTTTATAGCGCAGACATTCGGGGATGAAGAAGGCTGATCTGTTAAGATCGAAAGAAAAATCAAAATGAAAAATGATGCAGTCTTTGAACTGCAGAATGGAGGAAATCAACATGAGTAATATCACAAATGAAGGTTTAATCTTAGCTTGCTCGGCAATCGGCGCCGGCATAGCAATGATACCGGGTGTAGGACCTGGTATAGGACAGGGTATTGCAGCAGGTCTTGGTGCCAACGCTGTAGGACGTAACCCGGGTGCAAGAGGTACTATCATGTCTACCATGCTTCTTGGACAGGCCGTTGCCGAAACAACAGGTCTTTACGGTTTTGCAGTAGCTATCATTCTTATGTTTGCTAACCCTCTCCTTGGCAAACTTTGATCATAAGTAAGAAAAAAGAAGATAAAGGAGGGCAAAACTACGAATACAGTAATTCTTGAAAGCACAGTTAATAACCGTATTTTCGGGTTGGATGCCCAGTTGATAGCAGATGCAGTCATCCTTATGCTGGCTGTATGCTTCCTCTTTTTCTTACTTTCATATCTTCTTTTTAATCCTGCACGTAATCTTTTAAAGAAACGTCAGGAAAAGATTAAGTCCGACATGGACAATGCAGCTAAGGATAAAGCAGATGCAAGTGCCATGAAGGAAGAGTACACAAAGAAGATTGAGAACGCCGAGAAGGACGTAGACAATATTCTTTCCGAGGGTAGAAAGAAAGCCCTTCAGAGAGAAAATGAGATTGTGACCGAAGCCAAGGCAGAAGCTGCAAGAGTCCTTGAGCGGGCAGAAAAAGAGATTGAGCTGGAAAAGAGTAAGGTCCAGGATGAAGTTAAGCAGGAAATGATCCAGGTAGCCGGTGTTATGGCAGGAAAGATCATTACGGCATCCATAGACGAAGCAACTCAAAACAAACTTATTGACGAAGCCTTAAACGAAATGGGTGATGATACATGGCAAAAGTAATAGCGAAGGTATACGGTGACGCACTTTTCGATCTTGCATTTGAAGAGAACAAGGTTGATGAGATAAGCAGCCAGATCGACGTAATCTCGCAAAGCTTGAAAGATGAGCCGGATCTTAAAAAGTTACTTACACATCCTATGATCGCAAAGGAAGAAAAGCAGGCTATCATTGAGAATATCTTTAAGGGCCGTGCTGATGACGACATAGTCGGTTTCTTCCGTGAGATCGCGGAGAAAGAACGTTTTAAGAATATAGAGGATATCATTTCTTATTTTCAGGACAGGGTTCGTGAATATAAGAAGATCGGAGTTGCTTATGTAAGCAGTGCCGTCACTCTTTCCGAAAAACAGAAAAAACAAATAGAACAGAAGTTAGTTAACCAAACACCGTATGATTCTTTTATTATGAACTACTCGGTCGATCCGTCACTCATTGGCGGACTTGTTGTGAGAATAGGCGACAGAGTCGCAGACTCCAGCGTAAAGACCAAGATTTATAATATGACAAGAAATCTGCGAAATGTTTCATTAGAATAAATCGAAAGAAGGTGCTTATACTTGAATTTGAGACCTGAAGAAATCAGTTCGGTAATTAAAGAACAGATCAAAAATTACAGTACACGCCTTGAAGTTTCGGATGTAGGTACAGTAATACAGGTTGCAGACGGTATCGCACGTATACATGGTCTTGAAAAGGCAATGCAGGGAGAACTTCTTGAGTTCCCGGGCGAAGTATACGGAATGGTACTCAATCTGGAAGAAGATAACGTAGGTGCCGTTTTACTTGGTGATTCCAAGAGTATTAACGAAGGAGATACTGTTAAGACCACAGGACGAGTTGTTGAGGTTCCTGTTGGTGATGCTCTTCTCGGACGTGTTGTAAATGCACTTGGACAGCCTATCGACGGCAAGGGTCCTATAGAAACTGACAAGTACCGTCAGATCGAAAGAGTTGCCTCGGGCGTTATTTCCAGAAAATCTGTAGATACACCGCTTCAGACGGGTATTAAAGCTATAGACTCCATGGTTCCTATCGGAAGAGGACAGCGTGAGCTTATTATCGGAGACAGACAGACCGGTAAGACAGCCATTGCGATAGATACCATCATTAACCAAAAAGGACAGAACGTTAAATGTATATATGTTGCAATCGGCCAGAAGGCTTCAACGGTTGCATCACTTGTTTCCACACTGGAAGAGTACGGCGCTATGGACTATACAACAGTTGTAGCGGCTACAGCCAGTGAACTTGCACCACTTCAGTATATTGCTCCGTATTCCGGATGTGCTATGGGTGAAGAGTGGATGGAAAACGGCGGAGATGTTCTCATCATTTATGATGACCTTTCCAAGCATGCCGTAGCTTACAGAACACTTTCCCTTCTCCTTAAGAGAGCACCGGGACGTGAAGCTTATCCGGGTGATGTATTCTATCTCCACTCAAGACTTCTTGAGCGTGCCGCAAAGCTTTCCGATAAGCTGGGTGGCGGTTCTCTTACCGCTCTTCCTATTATCGAAACCCAGGCAGGAGATGTTTCCGCATATATTCCTACAAACGTTATTTCCATAACGGATGGCCAGATTTATCTTGAGTCCGAAATGTTCAATTCCGGTTTTCGTCCTGCCGTTAACGCAGGTCTTTCGGTTTCCCGAGTTGGTGGTTCCGCTCAGATCAAGGCTATGAAGAAGATTGCAGGTCCTATCCGTATAGACCTTGCTCAGTACCGTGAGCTTGCTGCATTTGCACAGTTCGGCTCCGATCTTGATGCGGATACCAAGGAAAAGCTTGCACAGGGTGAAAGAATTAAGGAAGTCTTAAAGCAGCCACAGTACAAGCCGGTACCTGTAGAATATCAGGTAATAATTATCTATGTGGCAACAAAGAAGTATCTTCTTGATGTAGAAGTTAAGGATATAGGCCTTTTCGAGAAGGAGTTCAGAGAATTCCTGGATACCAAGTATCCTGAAGTTCCTAGAGCTATCCGCGAAGAAAAGGTTATGAGCGAAGAAACAGAGAAGACACTTGTTAAGGCAATAGGTGAATTTAAGGCACAGTTTCGTGCATAAGGAAAGGGCGGTGTGAATTATGGCTTCGATGAAAGAAATAAAGAGGCGTAAGGAAAGTATACAAAGCACCGAACAGATCACGAAGGCAATGAAACTGGTTTCAACTGTTAAGTTGCAAAAGGCAAAAAACAAAGCCGAAAACACCAAACCGTATTTTAACCTTATGTATGAGGCGGTAAACAAGATGCTTAAAAAGTCCGGCGGTATAAACCATCCGTATTTAACGGGAGGCGAAGGCGGAAAGAAAGCAATTGTTGTGATCACCTCAAACAGAGGCCTTGCGGGCGGTTATAACTCAAACATTGTTAAGATGATTCTTAGCAATGAAGAGGTTGCAAAAGAAGATGCACTTATTTATGCCGTAGGAAGAAAGGGTAAAGATGCCCTTCAAAGAAGAGGCTATGAAATTGCTTACGATATGTCGGATGCAATGGAAGGTCCTGTGTTTGCAGATGCTTCCGTTCTTGGAAAGCAACTGCTTGCAGATTTTGCCGAAGGCAAGATAAGTGAAATATATCTGGCTTATACGGACTTTAAAAACACCGTAAGCCATATACCTACTTTTGTAAAGCTTCTTCCGGTGGAAATTCCGGAGGGAGAGGAAAGCGAAAGCGAAGACCCGAATGAGAAGCTTACACTTATGAATTATGAGCCGGAAGCTGAAGAGGCTTTAAATCTTATAATTCCAAGCTATATCAACAGCATGCTCTACGGCGGTCTGATGCAATCATTTGCAAGTGAGAACGGTGCAAGAATGCAGGCAATGGATTCCGCCACAAACAATGCGGATGACATGATCTCAAAACTCTCGCTTTCATATAACCGAGCAAGACAGGGCTCCATTACACAGGAAATTACGGAGATCATTGCCGGTGCTAATGCCATCGGATAAAGAAAAGGAGTGATGTAATGAAAAATAATATTGGAAAGATCACTCAGATTATCAGTGCGGTACTGGATATTAAGTTTACGGAAGGAAACCTTCCTGAAATAAACGAGGCTATTAAAATACAGAACGGTGATAAGGAACTTGTTGTGGAAGTTGCCCAGCACCTTGGAGACGATACCGTAAGATGTATTGCTCTCGGTCCTACAGACGGACTTGTAAGAGGTATGGACGCTGTAGCAACAGGACATCCTATTATGGTTCCTGTAGGCGAAAAGACACTCGGAAGAATGTTCAATGTACTTGGTAATCCGATTGATGAAAAGGAAGCTCCGGAAGGGGTGGATTATTTACCGATACATAGAAAAGCTCCAAAATTTGAGGATCAGTCCACTCAGACTGAGATGCTCGAAACCGGAATTAAGGTCGTTGACCTCCTTTGCCCTTACCAGAAGGGTGGTAAGATAGGTCTCTTCGGCGGTGCCGGAGTAGGTAAGACGGTTCTTATTCAGGAGCTTATTACAAACATAGCCACAGAGCACAACGGTTACTCTGTATTTACAGGAGTTGGAGAGCGTACACGTGAAGGTAACGACCTCTACTACGAAATGATA
>JAILFQ010000096.1 GCA_024697505.1 Lachnospiraceae bacterium | reverse complement strand
ACGCTCAACAGGTGTATAGATAGAATCAACAGCAATAACTCCAATAGGAAGATCATCAGACTTGTTCTTATCAGCACTTATATAGCCTCTGCCGTTTGTAATGGTAAGTTCCATATAAAGTCTGCAATCAGCACCACCGTTTAATGTGGCGATAACCTGATCCTTGTTGATAATCTCAATATCCTGATCTACGTGAATGTCGGCTGCTGTAACCACACCTTCACCCTCTGCTTCAATATAGGCGGTCTTTGGCTCATTCGTCTCGCTTGAGTTCTTTATTGACAGGTTCTTGAGGTTCATAATGATTTCAGTAACATCTTCCTTAACTCCCGGAATACCACTGAACTCATGTACGATACCATCGATCTTTACCTGGCTTACTGCAGAACCCGGTAACGAAGAAAGCATAATTCTTCTTAAAGAATTACCTAACGTTGTGCCATATCCTCTTTCAAGAGGCTCTACAACAAAACGGCCATATTTTTTATCTTCGGAAATTTCAGCAATCTCAAGTTTTGCCGGTTTAAAATCGAAATCAAACAAAGCGGACCCTCCTTTTGGGCGATAGGATTAATATAAATCCTAACAGCATACTATTTGGAATATAACTCGACGATAAGTGTTGCGTTTACAGGAACATCAATAGCTTCTCTTGTAGGAAGTTCCTTAACTGTACCTGTAAGCTTTTCATGATCAGCCTCAAGCCATGATGGAACAAGTCTTCCTTCTGTTACTTCAAGGACATCCTTGTATCTCTGGCTGGACTTTGCGCTTTCCTTAATGGAGATAACATCACCGGCCTTAACCTGGTAAGATGGGATGTTTATGCACTTGCCATTAACAAGTACATGCTTGTGGTCAACGATCTGTCTTGCTTCCTGACGAGTTCTTGCATAGCCAAGACGGAAGATTACGTTGTCAAGTCTTAACTCAAGAAGAATGAGCATGTTGTCACCTGTTGTGCCGCTCTTAATCTTCTGAGCCTTTTCAAAATTATTTCTGAAAGGCTTTTCAAGTACACCATAAATGAACTTAGCCTTCTGCTTTTCTCTTAACTGTAAGCCATATTCGCTTACCTTCTTGCCTGCGTGTGAGCTTGTTCTGTTAGACTTCTTGTCTAATCCGATTACTGCAGGCTCAATACCGAGTGCTCTGCACTTCTTTAAAACAGGACCCATATCTCTAGCCATGATAAATTTACCTCCTTAATTAAACTCTTCTACGCTTTGGTGGACGGCATCCGTTGTGTGGAACAGGTGTTACATCCTTAATGCTTGTAACATCGATACCGCATGCCTGAAGGGCACGGATTGCTGCTTCTCTGCCTGAACCAGGTCCCTTAACCATAACGTCAACGGACTTAAGGCCATGTACTAAAGCTGCCTTTGCTGCTGTCTCTGCTGCCATCTGAGCTGCGTAAGGAGTGGACTTTCTGGATCCTCTGAATCCTAAACCACCGGCACTTGCCCATGAAATTGCATTGCCTTCGTTATCTGTTAATGTAACGATTGTATTATTGAAAGAAGACTGGATATGTGCCTGGCCATGATCTACATTCTTCTTTACACGCTTCTTTGTAACTTTCTTAGCTGCGCTTGTCGCATTTTTACTAGCCATCTCGAAACCTCCTATTTATTATTTCTTCTTGTTCGCAACAGTTCTCTTAGGACCTTTTCTTGTTCTTGCGTTTGTCTTAGTCTTCTGACCACGAACAGGAAGTCCCTTTCTGTGACGGATGCCTCTATAGCAACCGATTTCCTGAAGTCTCTTGATGTTAAGGGCTACGTCTCTTCTGAGATCACCCTCTACTAAACAATCTGCGTCAATTACATCACGAATTCTTGCAACTTCATCGTCTGTAAGATCTCTGACACGTGTGTCAGGATTTACATTAGCTTTAGCAAGAATCTTGTTGGAACTTACTCTACCGATACCGTAGATGTATGTAAGTCCGATTTCTACACGTTTCTCTCTTGGTAAGTCTACACCACTAATACGAGCCATGTGTATTGCACCTCCGTTAAAATTAATTAATTAGTACGATGTCCGTATTTTACGGACGCCAGCCGCTTTAAATTGTGACCGTTCGGCTCTACCACCGATCGGAGAGAGAGTCATCAAAGAACGCTCTGAAACTACGCAGTGCCGGACAGATTAATCTGTAAAAACCCACGATCATTAGATACATAAGGGAAACCCTTACATGACGTTTGGGTACCGCAATAGCCCACAATATCACAACCTTAACCCACATTCCATGTGAGTCCCCTGCCTTGTAACGCGGGCAGGACATTGTAACACAGAAAGCAGAACCAGTTTCTATATGTGTGCCTTTTATTGACGCACTATATTAGGAAACGATTCTTCGGATTTAATCCGAAAATTCGGTTATCAGCCCTGTCTTTGCTTGTGTTTTGGGTTCTCACAGATTACTCTGATGCTGCCCTTTCTCTTGATGATCTTGCACTTTTCACAAATTGGTTTTACTGAAGATCTAACCTTCATTTTTTATTTCTCCTTTCGTGAAATATTGCGAACTTCTCCTTTTAACAGCGAAAAAGTCCGAATAGTATTATACTACCGGACTTTCAAGAATGCAAGTTCTATTTTAAAATTTTTTCCAATTTTTATAAATTACTTGTCTCTCCAGACAATTCTGCCCTTATTAAGGTCGTATGGGGACATTTCAAGTGTTACCTTATCGCCCGGAACGATCTTAATGAAGTTCATACGGAGCTTTCCGCTTATTACAGCAGTAATAACGTGACCATTTTCAAGTTCAACCTTGAACATTGCGTTAGGTAACTTTTCAACTACTGTTCCTTCAAGCTCAAGAACATCTTCTTTTGACATTTAATTTCCTCCGTTTATTTCGTAGTCCTGAGAGACAATATCTCAGGTTCGCCTTCTGTAATAAGTATTGTGTTTTCGTAATGAGAGGCAAGAGAACCGTCCTCTGTAACAACAGTCCAATCATCGTCGCACCAAAGTACGTCCGGTCTTCCCATGTTTACCATAGGCTCAATGGCAAGAGTCATACCCGGCTCAAGTCTGATCCCTCTTCTCTTCTGACGGAAGTTTGGAATCTGTGGGTCCTCATGCATTTCTGTTCCTATTCCATGTCCAACCAGTTCTCTTACGATTGAATAGCCATGTGCAACAACATAATCTTCAATGGCACCGGAAATATCGTTAAGATGGTTTCCCGCTTTTGCAAACTTAATTCCTTCATAGAAGCTCTGCTGTGTTACATCAATAAGCTTCTGTGCTTCCGGGCTGATCTTTCCTACGCCCCATGTTCTTGCAGCGTCGGACTGGTAGCCCTTCCAAATGGTTCCGGCGTCAAATGTAACTATGTCGCCCTCTTCAAGATATCTGTCCTTCTTTGGGATTCCGTGAACGATTTCATCATTTACGGAAACACAAATGGATGCAGGGTATCCCTCAAAACCAAGAAATGATGGTTTGCAACCAAGTTTGATTATTGTGTCATAACCTTTTTTATCTATATCCCAGGTTGTTATACCCGGTTTTAAGAAATCGTGTAATTCTTCATGAACTATAGCAAGGATTCTTCCTGCCTCGCGCATAAGTTCAATCTCCTTTTCGGATTTGATCGTTACTGCCATTGTCTCACTCCTCCTACAGGTTACTATTTTTCAAGAATACTGATGATATCTTCAAATACCTCGGACATTTCCTTGGTACCGTCAACTTCACGAAGTACTCCTTCTTTTTTATAATATTCGATTAAAGGCTGTGTCTGTGCGTGATAAACATCAAGACGGTTCTTAACTGTTTCCGGCTTATCATCGTTACGAAGAATAAGCTGTCCGCCGCACGCATCGCAAACACCTTCCACTTTAGTCGGATTGAATTCGATGTGATATGTTCCACCGCAGTTTACGCAGGCACGTCTTCCGGACATTCTGGAAATGATAGCTTCATCCGGAACATCTACATTAACAGCAAAATCAATTGCGTCTCCGCTCTTTTTGAGAGCTTCCGTAAGTGCCTCTGCCTGTGGAATCGTTCTTGGAAATCCGTCAAGAACATATCCGTTCTTGCAATCGTCTTCCTTAAAACGGTCCATAATAAGTTCAAGAGTTAATTCATCAGGAACAAGAGCCCCCTGATCCATATAGCTCTTCGCTTTTCTTCCAAGTTCTGTCTGGTTTTTAATGTTTGCGCGGAAGATATCCCCTGTTGAAATATGCGGAATACCATACTTTGATGCTATCTTTTTTGCCTGAGTGCCTTTTCCTGCACCCGGTGCCCCAAGCATTATGATCTTCATGCTCTTCTCCTTTTCTTAATCTAATATAGGGTGGGGTTGTCCCCCACCCTGTATTAAGTCATTGGTTTTTATCAGTCATCTGAAAGGAAGCCCTTGTAGTGGCGTTCTCTCATCATAGTTTCAACCTGTCTCATCATCTCAAGAACAACACCAACAACAATGATGATGGATGTTCCGCCGAATCCTAAGCTTGCATTAAATGCACCGGAAAGAATGATCGGAATAAGAGCGACGATCGTAAGGCCTGTAGCTCCGATAAAAATAATATTGTGGAGAACCTTTGAAAGGTAATCCGTTGTAGGTCTGCCCGGTCTGATACCAGGTATAAATCCACCCTGCTTCTTTAAGTTGTTTGCAACTTCCATAGGATTGAAAGTAATCTCTGTGTAGAAGTATGCAAAGAATACATTAAGAGCAATGTAAATAAGAACGCCGAGTGTGTAAATAACTTCTTCCTTGGTAAAGTGGAACCACTTATCCTGAGAAAGAAGATATAAGATCTTCTGCCATACACTACCTGTTCTTGAAGCAGAAACTCCAAGTAATGAAGAAATAATTACAGGTGTCTGCATGAGTGAGGAAGAAAAGATAACAGGAATAACGCCTGCTGTATTAACCTTAAGAGGAATGTATGTTGCCTGTCCCCCTACAGTCTTTCTTCCCTGTACTTTCTTAGCGTACTGAACGCTGATTCTTCTTTCGGAACCCTCAAGAAGAAGTATAAGTAAAATAATGCCTACGGTAGCCACTACAATAACTACACCGCCAAGGATCTTGGAAACAACCTTTTCCGGCTCCATAATAAAAGTATTGAAAAGAGATGAATAACTTGTTGGGAGCGTGGAAACAATGTTGATAAGGAGGATAACGGAAATACCGTTACCGATTCCCTTTTCCGTAATCTGTTCGCCAAGCCACATAAGGAAGGCGGAACCTGCGGTAAATGATGCAGTGATTACAATAAGGTTTCCTGCAAAGTTAAGATCTGATGTTAAAAGGTTACTGTTATTGAATCCGATTACCATTGCAATGGATTCGAATACAGCAAGACCGATTGTTACGTATCTTGTGATCTCTGCAATTTTCTTTCTTCCGGTGTCTCCGTCTTTCTGCATCTCCTCAAGCTTTGGAATAGCTACTGTGAGGAGCTGCATAATGATGGATGATGTGATGTATGGAGAGATGTTAAGTGCGAAAATTGACATCTGCTCGAAAGATCCACCGGTAAGAGCACGGAGGAAGTCGAGTCCCTCAAGACTCGAAACCCATGCTGAGTAATATTCTCTGTTAATGCCAGGTACAGGAAGCATGCATCCCAATCTGACAATTATAAGACATACAAAAGTAAAAAGAAGTTTAGTTCTAATATCCTTGATTTTGAGGGAATTTATGAACGTCTTAAACATTCTAGATCACCTCTGCTTTTCCACCAAGAGCCTCGATTGCTGCAGCAGCTGATGCGCTGAATGCATTAACCTTTACTGTGAGCTTCTTAGTAAGTTCGCCGTTTCCGAGGATCTTAACACCATCCTTAGGATTACTTACAACGCCTGCCTCAACAAGTGTTGCTACAGTAACCTCTGAACCGTCCTCAAACTTGTTTAACATATCAAGGTTAATAGCTACTATTTCCTTTGTATTTATATTCTTGAAGCCTCTCTTAGGAAGTCTTCTGTATAAAGGCATCTGACCACCTTCGAAACCGATTCTCGGTGCTCCGGAACGTGCCTTCTGACCCTTATGGCCCTTACCGGCTGTCTTTCCGTTTCCCGATCCATGACCACGACCTCTTCTGAAGTTTGCACTCTGCTTAGAGCCGTCTGCCGGTCTTAATTCTGATAAATTCATCTTGTGCACCTCCTTGCTAACTATAATTAAATCTCTTCAACCTTTACTAAATGTCTAACCTGCTGGAGCATTCCCTTTGTTGCATCATTGTTCTTCTTTTCTACGGACTGACCGACCTTGTGAAGACCAAGAGCCTCAATTGTAGCCTTCTGCTTAGGAATAGCACCTATGGTAGACTTTGTTAAAGTAATCTTTAAATTCTTTTCTGCCATTTTGATATACTCCTTTCAATTAGCCTAACTGCTCTACAGAAATGCCGCGAAGTGCTGCAACCTGTTCAGGAGTCTTTAACTGGCTAAGACCGTTTATAGTTGCAAGAACTACGTTCTGCTTGTTATTTGAACCAAGTGACTTTGTACGGATGTTCTTATAGCCTGCAAGCTCAAGAACCGCACGAGCAGGACCGCCGGCGATAATACCGGTACCTTCAGGGCTCTTCTTCATGAGAACTGTTGAACTTCCAAATGCACCTGTGAAGTCGTGAGGAACGCTTCCGTTTTCATCAAAAGGAACCTCAACCATTTTCTTTATTGCGTCTTCCTTAGCTTTACGAATAGCTTCAGGAACTTCTGCAGCCTTACCAAGGCCTGCACCAACGTGGCCGTTCTTGTCACCAACAACTACAAGGGCTGCGAATCTCATCTTACGTCCACCCTTTACAGTCTTGGAAACACGGTTGATAACTACGACCTTATCTTCTAACTCCATCTTGCTTGCGTCAATGATAGAATCTTTCATCGTTTTTCCTCCTTACTTAGAATTCAAGGCCAGCTTCTCTTGCTGCCTCTGCTAATGCCTGAATCTTACCCTGGTAAATGAAACCGCCTCTGTCGAAAACAACAGTCTTGATTCCCTTATCAAGTGCTCTCTTAGCGATTACTGTTCCTAAGTAAGCTGCTGCAGCAACATTATCTGTCTGCTCAAGCTCAGCCTTAACATCCTTTTCAACTGTGGATGCGGAAACTAATGTCTTGCCTTCAGTATCATCGATGATCTGGGCATACATATTCTTGTTGCTTCTGAATACTGATAAACGTGGTCTTTCAGCTGTACCGGAGAAACGATTACGGATCTTCATGTGCTTCTTGACGCGAATATCTTTTCTACATTCTTTGTTTACCATATCAATTCATTCCTCCTATATTACTTCTTACCGGTCTTACCAGCCTTACGTCTGATAATTTCATCAACATACTTGATACCCTTGCCCTTATAAGGTTCAGGTCCTCTTTTAGCTCTGATTTCAGCTGCGTACTGGCCAACCTTTTCTTTATCAATACCCTTAACAGTAATTCTGTTTGTATTAGTATCAACTTCAGTTGTAATTCCTTCCGGATCAACCATGATAACCGGATGGGAATAACCGAGTGTTAATGTCATTTCTTTTCCGGACTTTGCTGCTCTGTAACCTGTACCATTGATTTCAAGTACCTTAGAGTATCCGTTTACAACACCTTCAACCATATTGTTGATGAGTGTTCTTGTAAGTCCGTGTAATGCTCTGTTCTGCTTAAGATCGTTTGGTCTTGTTACAACAACTTCGTTACCTTCAACTTTGATTGTCATAGCTGCAGGTAATACTCTTTCGAGTGTTCCCTTAGGTCCCTTAACGGTAACCTTATTATTTTCTGCCACACTTACAGTTACACCTGCAGGAATGGCGATTGGCATCTTACCTATACGTGACATGCCCGTACCTCCTATATAATATTGACAGAACAATTCGTCTGTCCCCGAAGAAAGAGTATCTGTAAGACTTCTTTCTCGTGTTAGGTTATTAGTTATTTTTGCGTTTCTTAAAATTACCAGATGAAAGCTAAAACTTCGCCACCAACATTGAGTGCTCTTGCTTCCTTATCTGTAACTACGCCCTTATTTGTAGAAATGATGGCTGTTCCGAGACCGCCAAGAACCTTTGGAAGGTTCTCCTTGCTTGCGTAAACACGAAGACCAGGCTTAGAAATTCTCTTTAAACCTGTGATGATCTTTACGTTCTTGTTCTGACCATACTTAAGTGTAAGACGCATTGTCTTTGCAGCGCCTTCTTCAATGATTTCGTAACCCTTTACATAACCCTCTTTTACAAGGATGTCAGCGATTGCGAGCTTCATCTTTGAAGCAGGTACATCTACTGTATCATGTTTTGCAGTATTTGCATTACGGATTCTTGTAAGCATATCTGCAATTGGATCGCTAGTTGTCATTTTGGATATTCCTCCTTTTTAAGATCTGCCGCCATCCTGGCCCCCGAACAGGCCTGATGAGGCGTCAAACTAAAGATTACCAGGATGCTTTCTTAACACCCGGGATTTCGCCCTTATAAGCTAACTCACGGAAGCAAATTCTGCAGATTCCGTATTTTCTTAAGTAAGCATGTGGACGACCACAAATTCTGCAACGTGTGTACTCCTGTGTGGAGAACTTAGCCTTACGCTGCTGTTTTAACTTCATAGAAGTCTTAGCCATGGAATTTACCTCCTTAAATTATTTGCTAAATGGCATACCAAATAATGTTAACAGTTCACGAGCCTCTTCGTCTGTCTTAGCAGTGGTAACGAAGCATACATCCATACCTCTTACCTTGTCTACCTTATCATACTCGATTTCAGGGAAGATAAGCTGTTCCTTAACACCAAGGGAGTAGTTACCTCTTCCATCGAATGCGTTAGGGTTTACACCTCTGAAGTCACGAACACGAGGTAATGCAAGGTTGATAAGACGATCGGTAAATTCATACATCTTATCGCCTCTAAGTGTTACCTTACATCCAATTGCAAGGCCCTCTCTAATCTTGAAGTTTGCAATTGCCTTCTTGGCCTTTGTAACTATTGGCTTCTGTCCGGATATGATCTCAAGATCTCTGATAGCGGACTCAAGTGCCTTGGAGTTATCCTTAGCTTCACCAACACCCATGTTGATGACTATCTTGTCAAGCTTCGGAATCTGCATTACGTTCTTGTATCCGAACTTCTTCTGCATAGCCGGAGCTACTTCTTTACTATATGTTTCTTTTAAACGTGCCAAAATTAATGACCTCCTCTCTTAGAATTAGTCGATTACTTCACCGGTAGACTTTGCGACACGAACCTTCTTACTCTTTCCGTTCTTGTCTTCTACACTCTTGAAACCAACTCTTGTTGTCTTTCCCTTATGTACATACATAACGTTAGATGCATCAAGAGCTGCTTCCTGATGAACAATGCCTCCCTTAGGATTAGCCTGGGATGCTTTTGTATGCTTTGTTACGGTATTTACGCCTTCAACAATAAGCTTGCCATCATTTACGGAAATAACCTTTCCTTCTTTGCCCTTATCTTTTCCGGCGATTACCTTTACGGTGTCACCCTTCTTAATCTTTTCCATTGCGGACACCTCCTTATAATACTTCCGGAGCGAGAGAGATTATCTTCATGAAGTGCTTATCTCTTAACTCTCTTGCAACCGGTCCGAAAATACGTGTACCCTTAGGGTTTAAATCATCTTTTATTACAACAGCTGCGTTGTCATCAAATCTGATGTAAGAACCGTCCTTACGACGAATCTCCTTTACTGTACGAACAACTACAGCCTTAACAACATCGCCCTTCTTTACAACTCCGCCCGTTGTTGCATCCTTAACGGCAGCTACAACGATGTCGCCTACGCTTGCATATCTTCTGGTTGAACCGCCCATTACTCTGATGACAAGTAATTCCTTGGCACCTGTATTGTCGGCAACCTTCAGTCTGGTTTCGGTCTGTACCATTTCTGAAACTCCTTTCAAAAACTTTGGTTATGTAAAAACCACTAATTATCTTGCCTTTTCAACAATCTCAACGAGTCTCCATCTCTTATCCTTGGAGAGTGGTCTTGTTTCCATAACCTTTACTCTGTCTCCGATATGAGCTTCGTTGTTCTCATCATGAGCTTTTAATTTATATGTTCTCTTTACGATCTTGTTGTAAAGAGGATGCTTTACGTTGTCGATAACTGCAACAACGATTGTCTTGTCCATCTTATCGCTTACAACTTTACCGATACGAACTTTTCTCAGATTTCTTTCCACAGCAAGTTACTCCTTTCTGGTTCCTTTTGTGTTTTACCTGATTCAGAATTAGTCTTCGATAGCAGAAAGAACTGTCTGGATTCTTGCAATGTTCTTTCTTACTTCTTTAATTCTGCTTGTATTATCTAACTGATTAGTTGCATTCTGGAATCTCAGGTTGAAGAGTTCCTTCTTAGCTGCTACCAAATCATCATTTAACTCAGCAGCGGACTTTGTTCTCAATTCTTCTAATAACTGTCTACTCTTCACTGCCCGCACCTCCTTCTAAATCTGCTCGGGATACGACCTTGCACTTAACAGGTAACTTATGAGTTGCCAAACGAAGTG
>JAILFQ010000053.1 GCA_024697505.1 Lachnospiraceae bacterium | reverse complement strand
GTAACTGTAACCGAATTCAGGGGTGATATCCGCCAAGGTTTTAACGGCTATAATATTCATGGAATAGGAAATCGCTCTTCTTATAGGCGTAAGGCCGTAGAACTTTGTGTACCAGTTGGCTACTTCCTTTACGGAATCCGGATAGAAGTAAGGAGAGTCATCCATCGGTGTTGCAAGAGTGAATTTCCCGGAATCCAGCGCTGCAAGATAAACTGCAAGTATCTTAAAGGTGGAACCTGTCTGTCTTAAGCTGGTTGTAGCTCTGTTAAGAGTACGGTTTGCACTCTTTTCGCCTCTACCACCCACAAGTGCCACAACAGCGCCTGTACTTTGGTCTATGATGGAAACCGAAAGCTGAGGCTGTACCGTATCCGATCTCTTTTCAAGAAGTATTTTGTCTCCGTCTTCAATTATGGAGTCTTTAAATTTTTCTATGTAATTATCCATTCTGGTCTTATTGTAGTACATAAGATTGTATCCGGTTGAAGTGATCCTTACGGAAATTGTAAGGTCATATTTGAAACCGTCATTATGTTTAATAAGATCTGAAAGATGGTAGTGAATGGTAGTACCGTCTTTTTTCAGAATGGAAATGGCGTATGCAAGTTCATAGTAGGAACCTCCGCCGAAGGCAGGGTAGTAAGATTCGTTGGAGGTTACGCTGTCTGCAATGTCCTGAATCTTTCTGTCCTGTGTGGTATATATGGAGAGACCGCCTGCATATATAAGCTGGGAAGCTTCGGCTGCGGTGTATCCGTATTGAGTCTGGAAGTCTGTCACAAGCTGACTGATAACTTCATCTGTAAAATAGCTGTAAACAGAAGAGGAGGTGTGTTTTGTTGCTTCGTATTTGATACGTGCGTATACGTCTTCAGTATCTTCTATAGCTTCATTGTATTCTGCCTCGGTAATAAGCCCCTGATTCTTCATTCGATTAAGTACCGTTGTTCTACGTCTTGCATTGTCTTCCGGATACTTGTAAGGGTTGTAGTAGGTAGGGGACTTAGGAATACAAGCAAGAACCGCGGCTTCCGAGAGTGTAAGCTCGTCAAGTTCTTTGCCGAAATAAACCTGTGCCGCTTTCTTAATACCGTAAGCGCCTTGTCCAAGGTTTATGGTATTTAAGTAGTACTCGAGGATAGTTTCCTTAGAGATGGCATTTTCCATTTTAATGGCAAGGTATTGTTCCTGAATTTTACGAATAACTTTCGGAACGGTCTTTGTTTCGTTTCCGCCTCCGAATATCTGGTTCTTTAGAAGCTGTTGTGTTATGGTACTTGCACCGGATTGTGGCTTACCGGAAGCTAAGATTTCAACAACGGAACGGAAAATACTACGCGCATCTATTCCTTCGTGTTCCCAGAAACGTTCGTCCTCAATTGCTATAAAAGCATCTTGAACGACTTTCGGAATGTTGGCTATGTAAGCGTATTCTCGGTTACCTCCCGCAGCAATAAGGGTTTGAGCAAGAGACCCGTCAGAATAATATATGTTTGTTGCATAGCCGGATGGAATAACGTTAATGTTATCTATGCTCGGTGAGGAAGCGATTATTCCCTGTACCGCACCAACAACCGCAAATATGCCTATTGCAATAACAAAAACCACCATTATAAGAATAAGTCTTAATGAGGTGACTCTTGTTTTTGAGGAAAGGCGAACAGATGTTGATTTTATGGTTTTAAGTTTCTTTTTTACTGCAAATCTGCCAAAGTCCATGTTATATTACGTACCTTTCATGGTTTATGTCTTTTGTCTTCTGCGGGCATATGCCCAACACTTCTATTATATCAGAAAACATAAAAAGTGGATAAAAACTTTAAAAATTGTTCTCTATTTCGGCCGCAAATGACCTTTCCGAAAGTTCCTCAATAACAGCCTTTCCGTTACTTGCTTCCGTAATTGCCGCAATGTAGGCATCTTTCCCGGAAAGTGGGACAAGGACTTTTATTGCTACTTTATCTGTGTACTCTTCATTTAAGGTCGTAATCTTCATTTCTGCATTTTGGAATTTGATCTTTCCGGAATCCGTATAGTCTGTTGTAATAAGAAGCTCAACGCCCGGAATTATTGTGGCCATGGTACAATTCTTAAGTCCTTCCGTAACAGCTCCCTGATAAGCTCTTACAAGGCCGCCCGTTCCCAAAAGAGTACCTCCGAAATATCTTGTTACCACAACGCAAATATTATGAAGTTCTTTGGAAAGAAGCACATCAAGCATGGGACGTCCTGCTGTTTTCGCGGGTTCTCCGTCATCGCTGGAACGTTCTATGGTATTTCCCACACCAATGGTATATGCATAGCAGTTATGCCTTGCATCCCAGTAGGTTTTCCTGGTACTTTCAATAAAAGTCAGGGCACTTTCCTCATCTTCACATGGAATTATATTTGCGATAAAGCGGGATTTTTTTTCGACTATTTCGCCGCACCCGCCCTTTGTAATTGTCTTGTATGGTTTGTTATCAGCCATTTAAAACTCCTGTTTTTATCATCGAAACCGGTTATGTTCTCTGTCGTATTCGAAACCGGCACTTTTAAGTCTTTCAATTATTTCGTCTTTATCAAGTTCCAGATCTTCGCAAAGATCTTCAATAGAAGAGTAATAATCTCTAAGTTTAAGGTTGATGAAGCCGTATAAAAGAACGTTGTCCTTT
>JAILFQ010000051.1 GCA_024697505.1 Lachnospiraceae bacterium | reverse complement strand
GGTTTCGCCGTCCAGGCCCTCTTCATAAAGCACCACATCCGGCTTTATTATGCCGCCGCACTCACAAAGGGGAATACCCTTAGAGCTTTTAACAGCAGACAACGGATGGAACTTTCTGCATTTGGTGCAGTAATTTCTGTGTATGCTTCCGTGGAGTTCCGCAATATTTTTTGTGCCTGCCGCCTGGTGCAGGCCGTCTATGTTCTGGGTTACAACCCCAAGGAGTTTTCCCTTTTCTTCAAGTTCCGCAAGGAATTTATGGGTTATATTCGGCTCTGCGGTGTCACATATCATTTTGTCTCTGTAAAATTCGTAAAAATCTGCCGTATTTCTTACAAAAAAGGTGTGGCTTAAAATGGTTTCCGGAGGGTATTTATACTTTTGTCTGTAAAGACCGTCTTCGCTTCTGAAGTCCGGAATTCCGCTTTCCGTGCTTACACCCGCTCCTCCGAAAAATACAATCCTTTTGGAAGAGTCTATTAAAGTCTGCAATTTTTTAACTTTTTCTTCAAGTGCTTTTGAAATATTGTTATCCATAAAGCCCTCCTTTTTAAGATTTCTTTTTATAATTATTTATTTCATTATTTTTTTAAAAGTCTGTGTTTTTGCGGCTGCAGCCTTATTAATGATGTGTTTACCCCTTCAGGTCTTTCCACTGCAAACAGCACGGCCTCTGCCACATCTTCAGCCTTAAGTGCTGTTTCCGGATCTGCAGTAAAATATGCGTTTCTGTAAAGGTCTGTATCTGTCATATCCGGTTCTATGCTTGTAACCTTAACTCCGTTTTTTCTTGCTTCTTCAAAAATACTTGCCGCAAAGCTGGAGAGAGCGGCTTTTGTTGCTCCGTAAGCAGCCCCATGAGGATTAACCCTTTCTGCGGTAACGGAAGAGAGAAATATAAAGTGCCCGCTTCCTCTTTGCTTCATTCCGGAAAGCAATTTGTTTGTAAGTAAAAGCGGAGAAAGAAGATTTACATTAACAAGTTCCTTAATGTTGTCCTCTTCAAGGTTTTCGTGGAGACCGTAGTAGCCCACCCCTGCGGAAAAAACACATACATCAAAGAAAGAAATACCCTTTTCTTCTTTAATCTTTGCAAGAGCCTTGTTTATTCCGGAATCTTCGGTAAGATTGCAGGAATAAAAGAAGAGATTATCCTGTTTGCAGGCTTTTTGTGCTTTCCCAATGTTTCTTCCGAGGGCAAAGACCGTGTTTCCCGCAAGTGCAAGAGCCTTTGCGGTAGCCAGGCCTATTCCGGAGGTTCCGCCTGTAACAAGTATTGTTTTTTTATTGTTTTCAACCATTGTTCTCGCCCTCCCAGGTAAATATTTTTTCTTCAGGTATATATTCCTTAAGTTTATCTTTAATAGATTCTATCATTTCCGAGGAAAGACTTCCATAGTGGGAAACACCCTTTTCGCTTATATAGGGAAAGTGCACCGGTGCAGAGTCCGGACGCCTTTTTTTAAGGAGTTTCAGGCTGTCCGTGCTTATTCTGAAAACTCCCAGAGAAAGGTCCAAAAGGGAAGCCGGTTCAATTTCTTTAAATATTTCGTTGCAAAAACCGGTGTAAAGTTTTTTCCATCCCGGAATGTGTATTACCGGGTCCAGACAAAGCCTTACGTTAAACCCGCAGGCAGCGGCTTCTTTAAGAGCGCTTATGCGTGCTTTTGGAGCGGCTGTTCGTTTTTCGTATTTTTCGTAAATCTTGTCCGGAGAAAGAGTCCATGCAAAGATTATCCTCTTTTTTTCTTCCGGGGTAAGACCTTCCGAAAGATCTTTAAACACAGTTTTGTTTCCGGACTTGGTCCGTATTTCTATTAAAAGGTCCGGCTCGTTTTTTGCAAAGGCAACAAATCTTTTTACAAAGCCGAGCATACCTTCCATTGCAAGCAGATCCGTATCAAAGGATATGCAGGCGTAAACCGGGTGCTCATTAAGTAATTCTTTTATTTCTTTAAAGGCATCTTTAAGATTTTCAAATACCACAATGTTACCGGAAGGGTACATTCCCTGCAGGTAGCAGTAATCACAATGATAGATGCAATTCATTACAAGTGAGGTATAGTAAAAATGGCTGTTGCCAAAACTTTGGCAGACCCTGGCTCCCGGGAATACAAATTTCCCACTTTGACGGGCAAGTATTAAAGACTGGGAAAGCTTTTGCAGGGCCGGGTTCTGGCGGGACCTGTTAAAAACGTCCTTATAGTGCTTTATGGGAATAACGAGTTTTCCGGCTTTTTGGTACTTTTCAAAGACTTCTTTTGTTAAAAGGTCTTCTTCCACATAAATGGTTGAAAGAGGGGGAAGAAGAGGACACTTATCCGTTCTGCTGTTTTCATGGGAATAAGATGCTTCTAGGCCATTGATGGAGCCGGCTTTATCTTCGTTTACTATCGCTTCCTGTATAAATCTTTCAAAAGCGGCAAGGGAGTCTCTTTTGGTCTTTAGTCCCTTGTTTTCCTCGGAATTTAAGAAGTTTTTAAGAAGTCCGGTACAGTCAAGGCCTTGTAACATTCTGTAATTAATGGCTGTTTTAAACCTGTCTTCCATAGTCTTTGTGGCATGGGTACGGGATAAAAAGTCTTTTTCAAGGTCTTTTTGGACTTCGGATATAAGCGGTTTTCGGTTAAAATCCGTAAGAAAAGCGGTTACATCATTACAAAAAGAACAGATTTCCTCAAGTTTGCTCCCGGTTAGAGTCGAAAGAGCCGGAAGGCATGTATTTTCCTCTCCCGGAGTATCATATGCGTACTTAAAGAAGAAGAGTCTGTCCGGGGTAAAAAATTTAAGAGCTGCCGTATAAATACCGCTTGCTTCCATGTCTGCAAGGATTGGAAGTGGTGTTGCACTGTTTGTTATAACAATGCTTTTAAGAACTTTGTCGTAGGTTTTTACATAGGCATATTTAAAATCCGAAGCGTAGAGCCTGTCCGGGTAATAGGTTCTTTCTGCAGATACGTCTTCCAGCTTGCAGGAAAGAAAAAGTTCTCCGGATTCAGGCGTAAAATCTCCGAAGGGATTATCTTTAGAGCCCGGACATATACCTGCACAGCCTATGTTTACCAAAATATCCGAAGGCCCGGATGGGTGCAGGGCAAAATGGGCGGATACGGCACAGGCTGCGGCTGTTTTCCCCACACCTGTAATTAAAAGAACCGGTCCGCTTACGTCAGAAGATGTATAGGTATCGTAAAGGGCATCATTTGCCCTTTTCAGATTAAATTTTTCTATTATTGGTTTTGCTTCTTCGTAGAGAGCACAAACAAATGTTATCATTTACTTTTTCCTCGGTTTAATTTGCTTAATAAAGCAAAATTATTATAGCACATATTCCCCTGTTTTGACGGAAACTGAAAATTGTATTGGAGTTTTTTGACTCGCTAATTTTTTTCTTAAAAACAGGTGCTACACTTTAAACGCGTGGCTTAACGCACAGAAAGCGAGATGAGATTACGGTGACAGCAGGCAGATTCATACTAATGGCAATTATTTTGATAATACTTTTTTGCCTGATTTTTTTGTTTGTTCTGGAAATAAGCAATCTGCTTGTGGACAGAAACAAAGTCTACAATAAGAACAGTAAATATTACAGGTTTCTTTTAAATTTTTCAACCATAGTAACACTTAAGGCAATGAGAATATTTGTTAAAACAAGCGGTTTTGAAAAACTGCCGAAGGACGGTCGTTTTCTTTTGGTTGCCAACCACAGGTCCAAGTTTGACCCTATTATCGGCTGGTGGCTTTTAAGAAAATACGATATTGCATATGTTTCCAAACCTTCTAATTTTGATGTGCCTTTATTTGGAAGGTGCATAAGAAGGTGCTGTTTTATGCCGATAAACAGAGAGGACCCGAGAGAGGCACTTAAGACAATCTACGGTGCTGCGGACCTCCTTAAAAATGATGTGGTTTCTGTGGGAATTTATCCTGAGGGAACAAGAAACTACGGAGAAGGCCTTCTTCCTTTCCACAACGGCATATTTAAGACAGCTCAGATTGCAAATGTTCCGATAGTTGTAATGACTACAAAGGATACAGATAAGATACATATAAATTTCCCTTTTAAACATACGGATGTAAGATTTGATGTTTTGGAGGTAATACCTGCAGAGGACATTGTGGGACATTCCACCAAAGAAATTGGCGAAAGAGTAAGAAATATAATGCTTGAAAGGCTTGCTGCCTACGAAAAAGAAGAACTTGAAAAGTTCAAGAACAACAGCAAACCGGATGATGACAGCCCCGCACATACAGCGGCATAAGATATTTAAAGGAGATGTGTAAAATGGCAGAATACGAGGTACTTTACAATTCCCTTTCAGGAAACGGCAGAGGAAAAGAAAGGGCAAAGGAAGCGGAAAAACTCCTTAATTCCAACAATACAGAGTTACTTGATGTTACAAAAATTGAAAATAAAAAGGCCTGGTTTGAGGGAATTACTCCGGGGACAAAGGTTGTTTTGGTTGGCGGAGACGGCACTTTAAGCAGGTTTGCCGATTCTCTGAGAGATACAAAAATAGAAAACGAAATATATCTTTATCCTTCCGGAACAGGAGACGATTTTAAGGCAGACGTTGCAAAGGACGAGACAGGTCTTATAAAAATAAACGATTATCTTAATAACCTTCCTCTTGTTACGGTTAACGGAAAAACGTATTCATTTATAAACGGAGTGGGTTACGGCATAGATGGTTACTGCTGCGAGGTTGGCGATGAGAAAAGGGCAAAGTCCGACAAGCCTGTTAATTATGCGGGAATTGCGATTAAAGGCCTTTTGTTCCATTTTAAGCCTGTAAATGCAAGGGTGACCGTGGACGGAAAAGAGTATACCTTTAAAAAGGTCTGGCTTGCACCTACAATGAAGGGAAGGCACTACGGCGGCGGAATGATCCCCACACCGGCCCAGGACAGGTTTGACCCGGAGGGCAGGGTAAGCCTTATGCTTTTCCACGGCTCCGGAAAACTTAAAACCTTAATGATATTCCCGTCAATTTTCAAGGGCGGCCACATTTCTCACAAAGACTGCGTTACTGTTATGAAGGGGAAAAATATAGAGGTTGAGTTTGACAGACCTACAGCTCTTCAAATAGACGGAGAAACAATTAAAAACGTAAAAAAATACAGCGTTTGCGCTTAATAAACCATCATTATTGATATGGCGAAAAAGTCCTTTCTGTGATATTATTCGGGGAGGACTTATTTTTTTTACAAAGTGACAGAAATTACGAGAGTTGCCGGGAGGGCATTTTATGAGTAAGCAATACAGAGTAGGCTGTACGGGCCTTGATGAATACGGAAGAGGTCTTTGCAAATTTAACAATAAAATATTTGCGGTTCCGTATTTTCTTAAAGGGGAAAAGGGAAATATTGAACTGGTACATGGGAAAGAAGTAAGCGCAAGACTTACTCTTGTGGACCAGGCATCTCCGGACAGAGTGGAGCCGGGCTGTGATGTTTACGAAAAGTGCGGCGGTTGTTCTCTTATGCACATGAAGTATGAAGCTCAGCTTAGATTTAAGCAGGATATGGTTGAAGGGCTTTTTCCTGAGGAAAAAAAGGCCGGGCTTATTGAAAATATAATCAGCATGGAAAATCCTTTCTTTTACAGGCATAAGATTTATGCCACCATCCAAAGAGGGCAAAAGGGAGAGATAAAGACGGGAATCTACGAAGATGGCAGCCACAGGGTTGTAACTCCGAAAGAATGCCGTATTCAAAACAGAGAAGCCAATAAAATTATAAGAAGTATTGCCAAAATAATGAAGCAGACAAACACACCGCCTTATAACGAAGACAGAAAAAGCGGTGTGCTTCGTCATGCCTATATACGGGTTGCCAAGGGAACCGGGGAAATAATGGTGGTCCTTGTTACCGGTTCTTTGGATTTTAAGGCAAGAAAAATATTTGTAAGCGAACTTACAAAAGCTTTTAAAGGCATTTCCACCATCATTTGGAACATTAACACCGCAAAGACCGGCATGGTCCTTGGAAAGTCCAATGATGTGCTTTTTGGCAAGGGCTACATTGAGGAGGAACTCTGCGGAAAGAAGTTTATTA